>JBFHCW010000181.1:0-4828 GCA_041585035.1 Litorivivens sp. | reverse complement strand
GGTACCAATGGCAAAACAGGCGGCTGCCCAGTCGCGCAGACCACCACCGAGACCACCGTATTCTCGTGGAACAACCAGACCCAACAATCCGGCGTCAGCCAGCAGGCGTACATTGTCTGGATTAAATTCGCCCTGCTTGTCGGTCGCAGTTGCGCGCTCGCGCAGGGTGGGCAGGATACTTTGAACACGCTCGGCGCGCTCGCGTTCCTCAGCGGTCATGTCTTCGATGAGGAGTTCGGAAATCATTTTGCTCATGGAGGGTTCCTCTGAAACTTTTTTGGGCGGAGGCATCTCCCCGCACCCCGGCCCTCTCCCACGGGGAGAGGGGGCGCACGATTCAACGACTGCGTGAGTGAGGGAGCTCTAAACACTCACCTCGCGCAGCGACGCAATCTGCTTGTCCGCCGCTTCCTGTCCTACCAGCGGCGCTATCCGCTGCCATACCGGATCGACCTCGGCGTTGAAAATGGCAAATTTGTTGCGCTTGTCGCGGGCCGCCAGCTCCTGCGGCGTAACATCTTCCAGTGCCTCACTGGAGATTCCCTTTTCAACCAGCGCAAACCAGTGATCCAGATAGGCATCAACCGGCTGCATAATCTTTTCAAAAGCCTCTGGCGTGGCGCGATTAGCGAGCATCCACGGTGACATGATGGCGTACTGACGCGGTGACAGATGCGCGGCTTCCAGACCTTCAATCGTGCGCGCGTCTTCGCATACCTCGGTCAGGGGTTGATACACCTCATTGAGATAATTCAGACGCGAGCCAATATCGACACGGGGTATCAAATCCAGGTGAAAGGCGTGGTGATCACCGGCCTGCACCGAATCGACCGTGTAGTGCGGCACCGCGCTGTCTGAGGGCATAAAAGCAAAAATCATATGCGAATCCAGCTGCATGGCAGGCACTACAATACTGGACGTCAGCACCTGAAACAGCGGGCCACCAGTAAACTTTCGCATACCACCCACGCTGCCTTGGTGCATGGGCAGCTGGCTTTCCAGCGGTAGAAAGGGTCCGCCTTCGTCGTTCAACACTTCGGTCATGCCAAAGGTATCGACGATGCGATTGAGTACGTGGTCGTGCAGGGCTTTGGGTAAAGAAGTCATGATTAATCCTTGGTTGCCAGCAGGGGCTCAAGCAAGTGCCAGGGCCGGCCATCGATCAAATGGGTACGGTGGGAAACCACCTTATTTTCAGCGTTTTTCGGATGCAGCACCAGCGGTGTCACACTCGGTTCAGCACCAGCATGGGTCAGCATGGGATAGGTCAGCACACCATCGAACTGGCGGGTTTTCCACTCACCGAAAATCGTAAAGTCTTCATGCAGAGCCGCGCCGAAACTGCTACCCAGATTTGAGGGCTGCATAGCGGCCAGCAGGTTCACGCGGTTCTCAGCAGCCCGCTCAATCAGGCCCGTGGTCAGCTCCCACTGCTCCAGCGGCATCAAGGGCACACTCACCACATCCGCGCCCTGCATGGCGACCAACCGAAAGGCTTCGGGATAGATAGCGTCGTCGCTGCACATCAAGGCAAGACAACCGAACTGGGTTTTCACCACCTCAAAGCCGTCACTCAACACCGACCAGGCAAAACGCTCGCTGAAATGCACCTGCCCTTGACGAGCGACCAAACCACTCGCGTCAATGGCAACCGCGCAATGTTGCTTGCCGCTTCCAGCGGGCAGCACCAGCGAGGTGGTGATCAGCGCATCGCCCGACACGTCGGCCAGTGCCGCGATCGCCGCTTCCGACTCTTTCACGGCGGTATCGGCACTGGCATCGGCAATACAAAACAAGCCCGGCAGCGCGATCAGACGGGCGCCCCCGGATACCGCGTTTTTCACCGCGGCTTTGGCTTCTTCCAGAGCAGCCGTGCCGTTGTTTTCCAGCTGAATAAGGGCAGCAGGTAAGTCTGCCTCACCGGCAAATACCGGCGCTTCGAGTGATTCGGGGTTTTCACCCAGCGCTGAATAAAGCTCAGGGCGGCGACTGGCAAAAATATCCGTTCCGTCAGGGCGCTGCTTGTTACGCGCCTGGGCGACATCAATTTCGGCAAAGACCACTTCTTCTTCGCGGGTCTTGGCCATAGCCAGCACCGTGCCATCTGGCGCGACAATCTGACTCTCTCCCGCGCCGTTGAGAAACTCAACCGGAATATTGGTCGCCGCACTGATGCCGTCCATCATGGCCTCTGGCACCAGCGGACCAACCTTGTTCGCCGCAACCACAAACACTTTGTTTTCTGCCGCACGCACCGGGATATGCAAAGAGCCTTCATCCGGCGCAAAAGAATTCAGGCTGTTGAGCATGATATCGGCGCCTCGCAAGGCAAGGCAGCGAGGTGTTTCGTTGATCACGCCGTCCATACACATATACAGCCCAAGAAGCCCCAGCTCTGTATCAATCACCGCCCCGGGCTCGGATGCACGCTCGAGAAAATCGTTCTCGTGGCCAATCAGCACCTGCTTGTCGCTCAGGCCGAGCAAGTCACCCGCAGGTGAATAGAGAAGGTTGCTGCCACTGACTTTACCGCCCTCACGCTGCAGTGTGACACCGACCACAACAAAGGCTTCTATTTCCCGTGCTTTGGCTGCAATGGCTTGCAGGAAGTCACCCTCGATCGTCAAAGACACTCGGTAGCAGTGTTCCGCATCGTCATACCAGGACAGGTGATTACAGAATTCCGGCAAGACAACGATGTCAGGGTTCTGCTCGCCAGCCTTGTCCAGTACCCGCAGGCAACTTTCAAGGTTGACGTCGATATCACTGCCCACATGAAACTGCGCGGCGGCGGCTTTTATACGTTGCTTCACAACCTGAATCCTTTAAATACTTAACATGGAGCGGCTGCCGCCGCTCCTGCGATTAAAAGTACGTGTATTTGACAGTCAGGCCGTAGCTGCGGCGCGTTCCCATACCAACCATGTACTGATTGAACACGCCGATCACAAATGCACTGGCCGGATAATTCTCGTCGGTAATGTTCTTGCCCCAGAAGCTAATGTCCCAGTGATCATTCGGACCAAGCGCATTCACTGACAGGTTCGCTACCGTGCGCGCCGGTACCCAACCGAGATTAAGCGGCGTCAGGAATTGTTTGGACTGGTAGTTGGCATCCAGGCGACCCGTCAGCAACCAACCGGAGTCAAAATCTTTCTGCACGTTGAAACCAATCGACGCCTGCTCTTTTGAACCTCGGGCCAGCTGGTTGCCACCAACTTCGCCATCAGTAGGACAGGTAACACCATCACAGCCGACACCCGTAGACGCATCACTGCGACCGGGAGAATACTTAACGCCGTCATCGTAGCTGGCGTCGTTATAGGTAAGACCGACATCTACCGAAAAATTGCGGTTAAAGCGGTAAGCCGCTTCAAGCTCAATACCAATACTTGTCGCATCACCGATGTTGGTGACTACATCCGATGAGGACAGCGAGGCCTCCTCGGGCGGCACAGAGCCTTGCAGACCGGTCCAATCTATATAGAACAGGGCGCCGTTCAGCGTCAGCGCAGCATTGAGTAGCTTGTTTTTGCTGCCAACTTCATAAGTCCAGTTGGTTGCCTCATCGTACACGAGCTGACTTTCACTTTCGGCATTGTTGAAGCCGCCCGTTTTCAACCCTTTGGCAACAGAGAAATAAACCATCTGATCATCATTCAGGCTCCAGTTGACGATCGCTCGTGGCGTGAAGTAGAGAAACTGCTCGTCGTCTTCTTCCACGATAATAGAGCTGGTCACGGTATCAGCCAGGCCCGGCACAACCGGATCTTCCGGCAGGCTGTAGCTTACTGACTGCCCAAAGGCGAGACCGAAAGGGTCTGCATGACGGAAGACATATTTGTCCTCGTGCGTCAGACGCCCCTCAAAGGTCACATCGATAGTGTCTGTCACCAGATACGACGTCGAGAAGAACAGGGCCATGATCTCATCTTCAAAACTGGTGTCTTCCAGACGGGTTTTCGCATGTTGGCGAACTACCTGGTCGTAGACTATACCGGTGGTCAGGCGACCGGGATCCGGCACAGCCGACGATGGCGTGGAAAGCGGCTCATAACAGTTCTGGCGTTGCTCCTCTGTAAAGGGCGAACACACATCACTGATGAAAACAGTGGAGTGCTCGCGGTCTTCGGTCTTGGAATAGTAGGCACCGAGGCTGGCACGAAATCGGTCGCCACTATCGAAGTCAAAGCGCAGCTCATGGGAAAAGGATTCGAGAACCGAGTTGGGGCGACCACTGAATGTGTTCGAGTATTTGTACCCGTTCGGATCCTGGTTATTCGCAGCATTCAGAACAAAGTCTGACGCTATACCGCGCCCCACCATCGGGTCTTCACCACCGGGGCCACCGGTTGAATAGGTCTCGTGATCCGCATAGCCGAACAGGTAGTGGGCACTCCAGCTTTCATTCAATTCATAGCCGGCGGTAAATGTGACCACCTCGGTAGAAGCCACCTGTCCGATTCCACGCGGGTCGATCAGGATACCATCCAGCGTACGCGGGCCTTCGGCGCCAGCTGCCGTTGTAGGCAACTCACCGCACCAGGCAGAAAAACCGGAGTGGGCTGCTGTGGGTGAGGGGTTGCCGATATCGTTGACCGTACGCCAGTTACAGTTCAGGTCGAGCTGATTGTCCAGGCGCAAACCAAAACGGGCAGCGTTAACACCGGAGATACTGTAGCCAGCGCCGGTTTCTTTCTCTGCGTTGTTTTTGTAGTAACTGGTACGCAACATCAACCTGTCGGTAGGCTCATACGCGAGCATCAGGCTGTAGATCTCGTCATCCCAGCCACCAAGGTTTCCGGTTGTGCTCGGACCAGATGGATCG
>JBFHCW010000180.1:0-4832 GCA_041585035.1 Litorivivens sp. | reverse complement strand
GCGCTGTTAGTGTGCAGGGTGGATAAGACCAAGTGACCGGTCTGCGCCGCTTTGATGGCGATTTCAGCGGTCTCCAGGTCCCGTATCTCACCGACCATGACAATGTCGGGATCCTGACGCAGGAATGAGCGCAGAGCTGCGGCAAAGTCGAGCCCGACCTTGGCATTGACGGCCACCTGATTAATCCCTTCCAGATTGATTTCGACAGGGTCTTCGGCGGTGGAGATATTGGTTTCCGGCGTGTTCAGAATGTTCAGGCCGGTATAGAGCGATACCGTTTTACCGGACCCTGTTGGGCCGGTAACCAGAATCATGCCCTGAGGCTGACCTAGGGCGTTAAGGTACATTTCCTTCTGGTCGGGTTCATAACCGAGGGCATCGATACCCATTTGTGCCGATGAGGGGTCGAGGATACGCAATACAATTTTTTCGCCCCACAGGGTCGGCAGGGTGTTGACCCGGAAGTCGATGGAGCGATTTTTGGACAGCTTCATCTTGATACGGCCGTCCTGAGGAACCCTGCGCTCGGAGATGTCCATTTCCGACATGATTTTCAGCCGCGCAGAGAGTTGTCCGGAGATGGACTTTGGCGGCTTGGCGACCTCGTGCAGAATCCCGTCAGTACGGAAGCGCACCCGGTAGGTTTTTTCGTAGGGCTCAAAGTGAATATCAGAGGAGCCGCCGCGGATTGCATCCAGCAGGACTTTGTTGACGAAGCGCACCACCGGAGCATCGTCGCCTTCCTGGGTGACTTCGTTGCCTTTGTCGCCGTCCTGATCGACCGCTTCGACTTCCAGTGCGTCGAGGCTTTCATCATCCAGATCGCCAAAGCCGGAGCCGAGGGGCTCTTCTTCAGACTCTATAAATTTAGTGACCTGCTCGTGAAGTCGTTCTTCCTCTACGACAATGGGCTCTACCGAGAGGTTGGTGTGGAACTTTAACTCGTCCAGGGCGCGCAGGTTGGTCGGATCAGATACAGCGACAAACAGACGCTTGCCGCGCTTTAGCAATGGCAGAACCATGTGTTTGCTGAGCAGCTTGACGTCGATAATGTCCCGGGGGATATGCGTCAGGTCAAAAGCCGTCAAATCCAGCAAGGGAAAGCCGAACTCTTCGGCGGTCGCTTTAGCCACCAGAATACTGTCGACCAGCTGTTTGCTGGTGAGGTATTTGGCCAGACTTATTTTTTCTTCCTGGGCAGCAGCAGCGGCATCGAGAGCCTT
Source organism: Litorivivens sp. (assembly GCA_041585035.1). Classification (GTDB taxonomy): domain Bacteria; phylum Pseudomonadota; class Gammaproteobacteria; order Pseudomonadales; family Spongiibacteraceae; genus Litorivivens. The sequence goes on along the minus strand of JBFHCW010000180.1, from coordinate 3,609 downwards.
TTCCTCGGAGAGAATGCCGTCGGCCACGAGTCGTCGCGCGAGGCTGTTCAGAGATGCTTTCTGCATGGTTACTGCCATAGTTGCGTCTGCCTAGTTTAGTATAGCTGCATCAGCTAGAGGGCCTGAGGTTGTTTGCTCTGTTTATGGCAACCACGGCGCATACAATGCTGCTTGGAACCAACCGCATAGACTGGCGGTCAATAGTTTATTGGTCGTCAGAGTTTCAATCATTTTCCCTTTTAAATCAAGGTGATTGCTGCGCCACTTAAAGTTGAGAGCATTGACGTAGGTGCGGGCCTTGAACCACGCTGGACTTTGTGGCCCGCACAAAAACGGCCGAGCCGCTGGTCGCGGCGTCTTGAAAGGGCCGAAAACGCAGTTGTGTCAGTGCCTTGCATGGGTAAAGTGCTTGGCATTCGGGCCTATGGCTCAGTATGATGCCACGCATAACGCTATAAAAGGATTTGCTTGTGAACGGAAAAATCATTCTTGCCATTCTGGTGGCAATCTCAGGGGCTGTCGGCTACGTCTTTTACACGTCGTCGCAGTCGGAGTGGAATGAGGTCAGCGAGCCCGAACCTGTCGTCGAGCCCGTTGCGCCTGAAGCTGAACCCGAGCCGGAGCCTGAGCCGCCCAAGCCAGAGCCGGTTGAAGAGCCGGTTGAAGAGCCGGTTGAAGAGCCTGAGCCCGTTGAGGAAGAGCCTGAACCGATAGCCGTGGCTGAAGAACCCGTTGAGCCCGAACCCGATCTGGTGCAGGCTCCCGAGGCGCTTGCAGGCAGCGATGCGACGGTAAAACAGGCTGTCACGGACCTGGCGCAAAAAATGCTGCGCTGGTTGACGCCGGCCGAACAGATTCGCAAGTGGGTGTTGACGGTTGACCTGATGGCCAGCGACAAAATTCCCTACAAGCACACACCGGTCAAATACGAGAAAGACCCGTTTCTGGTGCTCCCCACCGGCGATAAGACCTTTGTGGCAGACAGCGGCAACTATTCGCGCTGGAATGAGATTGTTGGGGTGGTCGCGGAAATTCCGGTGCAGGACGCAGCCCGCTATTATCGCGAGTGGTCACCGCTGCTTGAAAAGGCCTACGGCGAGCTGGGTAAGCAAGGCACTTTCCATGAGCGGTTTATGGAAGCCCTGGCCAAGATGCGCGCAGTGAGCGAGCCCCCGGTGGGTGCCACGCTCGTGCGGCCTCACATCTTTTACCAGTATGCCGACCCTGATTTGGAGGCGGCGTCTCCCCTGACGAAATGGATGTGGCGCCTCGGCCCGGACAATATGCTGGAGCTGCAGGACTTCGCCCGCAATCTGAGTGCTGAACTCAAATATCGATGAGGGTAGAATAGCGCGGGGGCTGCAGTCCCCGCGCTTACACTGACAACCAACTCTCATTGCGAAGTAAAGAGAACGATTCATGGATACCTCTCGAACCCTTCTGGAAAACAACAAAAACTGGGCTGACGCCATCAAGGCTGAAGACCCCACATTCTTTGAACAGCTTTCAGCTCAACAGTCTCCTGAATACCTGTGGATTGGCTGCTCCGACAGCCGCGTACCGGCGAATCAGATCGTTGGGAAAATGCCGGGTGAGGTGTTTGTGCACCGCAATATCGCCAATGTGGTGATTCATACCGACCTGAACTGTCAGTCAGTCATTCAATACGCGGTTGAAGTGCTCAAGGTGAAGCACGTGATTGTGTGTGGTCACTATGGCTGTGGCGGTGTTATGGCGGCCATGGGCAGCTCGCAGTTTGGCCTGATCGACAACTGGCTGCGTAACATCAAGGATGTGTACCGCCGTCATGAGCAGGAGCTGCTCGCCATCGAGGAAGAGGCGGAGCGCGTTAACAGACTGTGTGAATACAATGTGCTGGCCCAGCTTGAAAACGTCTGTCACACAACGACCATCCAGAATGCGTGGGCCCGAGGTCAGGAGCTGTATGTGCACGGCTGGATTTACAGTATCAAGGACGGTCTGATTCGCGATCTGCATTCAACCATTTCCGGCCCCGGTCAGCTGTCTGATGTGTATCAGGTAGAGTGCCAGAAAGGCTAGACCATACCGCTTGATCCCGTCACCCGTATGGGTGGCGAGCTCCCCCCGATGACGCCATTACAATCAGTCTTTTGCAAAGAGGCTGGTTGTAATGGCTGTTACCCCTGTTGATCTTACCCATAAGAAAATCCTGATAACCGGCCCGACGGGTCAGGTTGCGCGGCCGGTTGTTGAGGCTTTGGCCAAACACGCTCAGGTGACCGCACTGGCGCGCTTCAGCGACGAAAAGCAGAAAGCCGAGCTGGAAGCGCTGGGTGTTGCAACGGTTAAAGCCGATCTGGCAGACCGACATTCCCTTGCAGGCTGTCCTAAGGATTTTGATTACGTACTCAATTTCGCGGTGGTGAAAAGTGGTGATTTTGACTACGACCTGAAGGCAAATGCCGAAGGGGTGGGCAATCTGATGAGCCATTGCGCCGGGGTCAAAGCCTTTCTGCATTTCTCCTCTACTGCAGTTTATGAGTATGCCGGTCATGAGCCGCGCAAGGAGTCGGACCCTTTGGGTGACAATCACCGGGTGATGTTTCCTACCTACAGTATCTGCAAGATTGCGGCAGAGACTGTCTGCCGTTTCGTGGCGCATCAGCAGGGTATCCCCACGACCATTGCACGTCTGAGCGTGCCCTATGGTGACAACGGTGGGTGGCCATTTTTCCATTTGCTGATGATGAAAGAGGGGATGCCCATCGATGTGCATCCGGAGCAGCCCAATACCTACAACCTGCTGCATGCGCAGGACTATATTGCCAAGATTCCTTATTTGCTCGCTGCTGCCACGCCAGAGGTGACGACCACCAATTTCGGTGGTTCACAGCCGGCTAGCATTGAAGAGTGGTGTGCCTATCTCTCGGAGCTCAGCGGTTATGAGCCGGTATTTAACCCCAATCCGAAGGCCTTTGGCGCCTTGCAGATCGATAACACGCGGATGCACGAGCTGATCGGCGAAACTTCAGTTGATTGGCGAGAGGGAGTTCGTTCGATGATTCAGGCCTTGGCGCCGGATCTGATTAAAGCCTGATAGAGGGGGATTGGGCGCGCCACGAGGACGCGCCTTACAGGCTGATCAGGCTTTTGCCTTGGCGGCGGCCTTTTTCTTGGCTGGAGCCTTTTTCTTAGCCGGTGCTTTTTTGGCCGCGGCTTTTTTTGCAGGGGCTTTCTTCTTGGCTGCAGCTTTTTTGGCTGGAGCCTTTTTCTTGGCCGGGGCTTTCTTCTTACCGGAAACCGTTTTCTTGCGAGCGGCGAGGCGGGCTTTGCCAACCGCAATGGCGCGGTTGTATTCCGTCTTCACCGCATCGAAATCCTCTTTGGTCAGGGACAGCACTGCGCGGGCGTCCTGCTCCAGGTCCTTGGCCTTATCGAGCGCATCCTTGGCTTTGTTGATTTGCTGCTCCAAGCGGGAGTTAAACTCTTTCTTCGCTTTTGCCTGCAGTTCCTTAAGCCGTTTTTGCTCGTCGGAAATTCGCTTGCGCGCTTTTTCTACCTGGGATTTAGCCTGGTTCACCGCTTTTTCAGCGTCTTTTACCAGGTTATTGCGGGCTGTTTCCAGCT
>JBFHCW010000179.1:0-4891 GCA_041585035.1 Litorivivens sp. | reverse complement strand
CGAATCTCTACAACCGAACCCGCACCAATCTCGATCTCAGCCTTTTTATAGTTAGGCGGCCCAAACTTCGGTCGATGATCATTCGAGAGCCCCACTGGTTCTTTGGGTATGCCGATAAAGTTCGCATCGAGCTTTTCGTTATTGTTTTCATCGTGATAGACCGAGAGCGCGTAACGGCCCGGTTTCAGTTCTATGGGGATCACAATCGTCTGACCCGCATCGCCTTCACTGAGCGTGTGGCGTTTGCTGAGGACGGTGTCATCGGATAGCCAGGTATCCTTGCTGTCGTAGACCTGCACGACCAGCGCTCCGGTGTCCGATGCGAGCTCGCTAACGGCTACCGAAACGTCGTTAGAGAAGGCTGGTGCTGTGAACAGCAGGGCCACCATAGCCAGTGCGGTGCCTCGGGTTTTCGTCATTTTTGTTCTCCAGTGGTATTTGACGCTCTGATTAAATATAGCCATAGTGCTATCGTTAATTATTTGGCATAGCCTTTTGTGGATATGAAAAACAGTACACCGGTTCCCCGTCTTGCCTCTCGTATCGGTACTTTGCGCCGTCTGGAAATCCTGCTGCGCGTAGCGGAGAGCGGCGGCATTGTCAGTGCTGCCGAGCAATTGCATCTTACCCAGCCCAGTGCTTCGACGCACCTGCGTAAACTTGCCGAGGGCATTGATATGCCTTTGTACGAGCTGGTCGGGCGACGGATCAGGCTGACGGAAGCTGGCGATCAGGTCGTTCAGGCTGCGCGGGAGATTTTTGGTTCCATCGAGCGGCTGGAAATGCGCCTTAGTGAGCTTCAGGGAATGCAGGCGGGGCGCCTGAGTCTGGCGGTGGCCAGCAGTGCCAACGCCTTTATCCCCCATCTGTTGGGGCCTTTCTGTAAGCGCTTTCCCGGTATCGAGGTGGATTTGCAGGTCGGCAATCGAGAGCAGTTGCTGGAGCGGTTGGAGCACAACCTTGATGATTTCTATTTTGTCAGTGATCCGCCGACGACGACTGCGCTTGAGGCGGTGCCGCTGATTTCCAACCCCCTTGTGGTGATCGCCTCCCGCGAGCATCCCCTGTCGCGCAAACGAAAGCTGCGCTGGAGCGATGTCGCTGAAGAGCGATTTGTCGTGCGTGAAACCGGCAGTGGCACACGCCATACCGTCAGCCAGTTTCTGGCTGAGCAGGGTTTGGAGGTGCGCGAACAGATGACGATAGCTTCGAATGAGGCCCTGAAACATGCCGTCATGGCCGGACTTGGACTGGCGGTGGTGTCCGGTCATATTCTGGATCAGGGGGACCGTGAAGATGTGGCGATACTGCCGGTAGAAGGTTTCCCCCTTCAGCAGTTCTGGTATCTCGTCAATGCCAGAGAGCGGACCCCCTCGGTGGTGGCCCGAACCTTTCGAGAATTTCTGTTGGGTGATGGCTTGGAAATTCTCAAGGATGGTATGAGCTATTGGGAAAAGCATCATCGTCCGAAGTTACCTAAACAGCCGCCGATAGTTTCATAGTTTCCGCCACCCCTTTCCCGGTGGGAAAGAGGTGGGTTAGGACCAGCTCGGTCAGCCGCTTACGCGCCTGAAGCGTTTACTGGTAACCCGGATCTTCCATTGCGCCAATGGAGCGCGACCGCACCGGTTGCAGCAAGGCGGGTTCGGCGGCATCCGGGTGCTCGGAATCCGGGCCCCAGTTTACCGGGTCGCCCTTCATTTCTACGCGGGCGTTGTCGGTATACCAGTCCACCAGGTCACCATCGCAACGCAGCAGCCATACAGTGCCTTCTTCGCCAGCGGTAAAGTCGCCGTGGCGCACCAGTGCCGGGCGAAAGAAATAGGTGCCGGGCCACATTTCTCCGTAGTTGTAGTGGAAGCTGCCTTCCAGGCAATAGGCTTCTTCGTAACAGGGGTGGTGGGCTAAGGGGTGCTCGCGCCAGTTCGGTTTGGCCTTGATCAGGCGGGTATAGAAGCCGGTTTTCTCGTCGCGAAACAGCATCTTGATGTAGAGTCCGGGCACTGGGGTGCCGCCCAAATCAAAGCGCATTGGGCTGCCGTCAACGACATCGATCCAGTCCATGTCTGCACTGTGTTTGATCACCAGCTTCTGGTCGTCGCGCACCGTGTCGCGGTCTTGGTCGGTGGCTTCAAACTGCCAGTCGCCATACTCGCGGAAATACAGAATCTCGGTGCCTTTTTTTACCTTGAGGGCTGGAGCGACTACGCCAGCCGGGGTGCACCAGTAGCCGCCTTCGGTGAGTACTTCATCACCAATGGTGACTTCTCCCTCAAGCACATACCACTCGGTCTGGGCGTTATGTACGCCGGCCGGGCGCGACCAGTCGCTGGTGAATTCGATCTTGGCTGAGACTGACCCGTCTTCCTCGTCGTAGGACAGGTTGCGCTGGCGGGCGTCACCGGTGGCGCCAACCAGTTCAGCCGGGTGCCAGATCAGATCTTTTTCATCAATCAATTCAACGTGTGGACGCATGGTTCTTCCTCAAAGGCAGTGTTTCTAGTAAGGGTATCGACTATGGGGTAGAACTATAGAGCGGTCTAATGATAATTAATAAGATATTTTAATTATAAAATAGATAGCCAAAAGGCTATTCAATAAATCAATCACCTTCAGTGAACCAGTCTGGCTCCGTACTCGTATACCCCGGCAACAGCATGGGAGGAGCCCACATGAAATTTACAACAAAGAATGCAGTCATTGCCCTGACCTTTACACTGTTTGCAACGGTTGTGCAGGCGGGTGTTCGCCCTGAGGCCCTTCAGCTCCGGGGCTACGATGTAACCTCAGAAGGCAATCGCCTTTCGGTTTACGCGGTACACTGCAGCAACCGCACTGAACCTCTTATCAGCTCGGTGGAAGGTGTTCGGCAGTGGTGCGCGGAAGGCCAGTGTTTTCGCGACAAGATTGATGCTGCAAAAGCCGCCTGCGAAAACAGCCAGCGCGATCGGGTGGCGCAGAACAAGTAACGCCAAGGATATAAAGCCGCTCTTGGGGCACAGCTTACAGCTCGCTGGCGATGCTGTGCCCTTCATAGGTCGCCTTGACGATCAAGCCAAGGCCTAAGGCATCACCAACCACATGACTCTTTATTCCCGCCGCCTGCAGTTCATCGTATAGAGTTGTACTTGCCACCGGCTCGCCGGTAATCAAAACCGTATCTGCCGGTACCTCGCGCTTGCCGCCACCCTCCAGAGCAAGCACAACGCCGCGGTCGGTAATCTCGATAACCTTTGCTCTGACATTAATTGAAATCCGCAGTTTTTCCATGCGCTTTTCGTGTTCCAGACGTCGCTTGGGGCCAATTTCAGGGGCAATGACCTCACCCGCTTCCAGTAGCACAACGTCCCGGCCGCGCCTGGCCAGAAACTCAGCGACTTCAATGGCGGCCAAATCGCCGCCGATAATGGCCACGCGTCGTCCGAAAGGGAGGTAGGTATCCGCTGCGCGGCGCAGGCGATCCGGAGTCAGGTAGCGGTCGATCAGTGGGCCCAGTAGAAGAGCACCGGCGCGAACCAGCAGCGGGAGTGTCTTTGCCGGGAGAGAGAGTTCACCAGCCACCAGCTCCCGCAATTGGCTGCCGGTAATGACATTGGCTTTATCCATCCCGGGTATGGGGGCGTAGTGCAGTCGCGCACCCGTTGCGACGATTACTTCGTCTGGGGCAAGGGCAGCGATTCGCTCAGGAGTCGCATTGACTCCGAGCTGCAATTCAATAGGCAGGCGCCGCATTTCCCGCTTAAGGTAGTCCAGCAGTCGCTCGTTATCACGGTGTACGGTTGAGGCCAGCGGCAGTGAACCACCGAGTCTTCGCCGTCGATCCAGCAGGGTCACCCGGTGACCGCGCTCTGCTGCAACGCGCGCCGCTTCCATACCTCCCGGACCGGCCCCGACAATAACCACGTGCTTTTTCGTCGCAGCGGGGGAATAGTTCAGTACCTGCTCCCGGCCTGTGGCAGGGTTGACTGCGCAATTCATGCGCGCGTCCATCGGCCACAGGAACATGGAATCAATGCAGTTCTGACAGGATATGCAGCGCCGGATCTGGTCGAACTGGCCTGCTGCAACCTTGTTGGGTAGATGGGGGTCGGCCAGCAAGGGGCGCCCCATCACAATCAAGTCGGCCCGCTCGTCGCGCAGCGCCTGTTCCGCAAATTCCGGGTCGAGAAATCGGCCGACGACCATGACTGGAACGTCGACTACACGTTTGATGGCTTCGGCCGCCGGGAGGTTATAGCCGTCGGGGTACTCCGGCCCGCAGATCATCTGCGATACCATCGGGTCACTGACACCGCCACTGACGTGAAAGGCATCGACACCGGCGTCTACCAGCAGCGGAGCAATGGCGGCAGTGTCGGCGGCATCGCGACCGCCGGGAATACGCTCGAAACCGGATATGCGCAGGGTGATAGGGAAATCCGAACCGGCGACTTCCTTGATCCGGTGCAGTACTCGGACCAACAGCCGGGTACGGTTCTCCGGGCTATCTGCGCCGTACTCATCCATCCGTTTGTTTTTAAGGGGGGACAAAAAAGTGCCGAGCAGCATGTAACAGTGGGCGGCGTGTAGCTCGATTCCATCGTAACCGGCTTCCCTCGCGCGCCGCGCCGTCTGTGCATAGGCCTCAATGATGGCCTCGAGTTCGTCGACGGCCAGTTCGCGCGCGGGTAGCCCGGTGCAGGCGCCGGTTGTTGCGCTGGGACCGACGGGCATCTCGCCAAAGTAAAAACCGCTCATCGATTCCGGCCCAGGGTGGGTGATCTGGGGTTGCACTTTCACGTCGTATTGGTGCAACACATCGGTCAGTTTGCGGTGTGAGGCGATAAACTCGTCGCTGCCGAGGGTAAGCGATTGGGGCTGGTATTTCTGTTTGACGTCGATCGTACAGACT
>JBFHCW010000178.1:0-4943 GCA_041585035.1 Litorivivens sp. | reverse complement strand
TGACCAGTCCAAGTCTTCCTGGCCGATCAACATTACAGCCGCTGATCCCGGAGTGATTCTACCAGCCAATCCCAAACATACAGGGCAACCGAGCGATCAACCATCAGTTCAAAATGCTGTTCCGTTTCTCTGCGTATCAACATCGGCACCTGCGCGAAACGTGTTACGGCACAGCGTCCCGGCGCAAGCAGTGGACTATTAAAATCCAGCGTACAGCCTTGCGCCAACAGATCAAGCACCCCGCTACCGTAGGCATGTACGACCACACGGCTGTCAGCCATGGCAGTGGCACGACATCCTTTCGGTGAGGTCAGCGACAGCAGCGCCTGCACCAATTCTGCTTCTTGCTCTGCAGTACACACAATGAGCCACTCATCGGGTGTAAGCCAGTATAGGGTAATGTCATTTCCTTGCGCGGTTTCACCGGGACCAGGCAGCGCCAGCCCCAATACGCTTTGGGCTGCCGCGCAAAACGCGGTATCACTCCCATCGCCCTGCAGCCGGATCATGCCGCCAACCTGCACTTCTTCAATGACAACATTACCCGCAGTGTGATGTGCGCGCTGACCTTGGCCCGCTACAGACTCCAGTGCAGAGTGAGCGTTCAACTTATGCATTGAGGCGAGCTCCTTCAGGATCGTAATGGGTAGGCGACACCAATCTCGCCGCGACGGTCTTTCCATTGGCAAACACAAATACGTTTTCGCCAATGCGATTGCGGCCGCCAGAGACAATACCCAGGCCCAGACTTTTCTTGAGTGTCGGGCTGATGCAGGCCGAGGTTACATAACCATGACTTTCTGTGGGCAGCGTCGGGTTCTTGTCCAACACGATATGGCCACCGATCGTCATTGGTTCCGCGGGATCAAGCGCTTCGATACCGACAAACTGCAGGCGATCCTCACGCTGATCTTCGGAGCGAAGCAATGAGCGACGCCCAATAAAGTCGTCCTCTTTCTTGGCTATCGCGCCGCCCCAGCCCAGATCCAGCGGGTTGGTGGTGCCATCGGTATCGGCACCGACATGGAGCAGGCCTTTTTCCATTCGCAAGACCATCAGTGACTCAACACCGTACGGTGTAACTCCCAAGTCTGCGCCCTCGTCCAGCAAGTGCTCCCACAAAGCCAAACCATAGTTCGCAGGAATATTGATCTCGTAGGATACTTCGCCACTAAAACTGGCCCTGAGGATACGCGCCGGTACACCACAGATTTCACCGGTTTGGAAGGTCATGTGGGGAAAGGCTTCCGCAGAGAAATCAAAGCTCGACGACAGTTTTTCAACCAGGGCCCTTGCCTTCAGACCGGCCACTGTGACATTGGCCCACTGGGTCGTCACGTTATTGACCAGTACCTTCAAATCCAGCCATTCGCATTGCAGCCACTCTTCCATCCATTGGGAAATACGGGCAGCGCCGCCACTGGTGGTATGCAGCAGAAAGTGGTCCTCTGCCAAGCGGACAACAACCCCGTCGTCAATGACGACACCATTCTCATTGGTAATCAGACCATAACGGGCCCGCCCTACCTTGAGTGTTTTCAGGTTGTTGATATAGATCTTGTTGAGAAAGGCCGCAGCATCCGGGCCAGAGACCTCGATTTTGCCCAGCGGTGAGCTTTCAAACAGGCCAACGTTTTCTCGTACTGCGAGCACTTCTCGGCTGATGGCCTGCGCTTCGGTTTCACCCTTGGCCGGGTAACAGGCCGGACGCATCCAGCCACCGAAATCTTCCATTTGCGCGTTATTGGCAATATGCCAGCTGTTGGCCGGCATCAGTTGCCGCGGCGCGTAGCGTTCGCGCACGTTCAAGCCGCCGTAGGCACCCAGCGTTGAGGGGTGATAGGGCGGTCTGAACTTGGTGGTGCCCACTTCAGGAATCGGCTTGCCCAACAGCTCAGACATCACCGCAAGCGCATTCACATTACTGGTTTTGCCCTGATCCAGACTCATGCCATTGGTGGTGTAGCGTTTTACATGCTCAACCGAGACAAAATTTTCACGCGCGGCCAATTCCAGATCAGACACTTTGACGTCATATTGGAAATCGACCCATTGTTTATCCGTACGCGCGCCTTTGGTATACCAGTAGGCTTCGGGCTGCGCATAGGTAACTTTATCGACACGAGGCAATTTCGGAGCGGCCAGCTCGCTGTCAGCCAGCTCAGCCACGGCCTTAGTCGCCGCATCGACACCACTTTCCAGACAGTCAGCCAGCATAAACCGGCCATTGGCTGCGCCAACAGAGCGGACGGCTTGTGGCGTACTATCGGGAACCAGACACAAGCGGGAGTCGTCGTAGCGAAGTTTTCCACCGGCTTGCGAATGCAGGTGGACCGTTGGCGTCCAGCCACCAGACATGGCAATCACGTCGCATTCGATACGTTTTTCCAGCTCCCCGATCTCGCCGTTGCCGCGGTGCTTCGCCAGAGTAACGCCTTTCACAGCCCGAGCCCCGTGAACAGCCCCGACGGTGTAACCGAGATACAGCGAAATATTCTGTGCACGTGCGGCTTGCTGCAGCGCTCCTTCCGCGTTGACACGAGTATCCACAATTGCTGCTACGTTTACCCCTGCTTTCGAAAGATCCAGCGCGCTCTCATAGGCGCTGTCATTGTTCGTCAGCACAACGATGGACTGCCCGACAGCAACTCCATAGCGATTGGCATATTCGCGAACAGCGGAGGCGAGCATGATGCCTGGTCGGTCATTATTCGGGAAGACCAGCGGGCGCTCGATCGCGCCTGTGGCTAATATCACGCGACGCGCCCGAATCCGCCAATGGCGTTCGCGCACTTTGTCAGCCGCTTCGCGTCCTGGCATAGCGTAGGTCAGGCGTTCTGCAGCCGTGAGGAAGTTTTGCTCGTGGTACGCTGTAACCGTGGTGTTAGACAGTAGTGTCACATTGTCGAAAGACTCCAACTTCGCGACGGTCGCTTTTATCCATTCGGTGGCAGGCTTACCGTCAATCTGTTGGCTTTCGCCGTTCAGGCGTCCACCAAAAACTGCCTGCTCGTCGATCAACATCACTCGCAAACCACTTTCCGCCGCAACCAATGCCGACATCAATCCCGAAGCGCCACCACCGCAGACCAGTACGTCACAATGCGCATTCCGCTTATGGTAGCGATAGGGATCAGCCTCGCGAGGCGCTTTGCCCAAACCAGCCAGACGACGAACGAGACCTTCATAGAAATGCCAACTCGGCCACATCAATGCCTTGTAATAGAAAGAAGCGGGCAGCATCTTTTGAAACAGGTTCATCAAGCCGAAGAGATCAAACTTGACGCTAGGCCAGGCATTTTGGCCGTTTGCCACAAAGCCCTCATACAGGGGCGTGGTGGTTGCTCGAACATTGGGCTCGGTTACCAGGCCGCTCTCAACTTGCAACAGTGCGTTGGGCTCCTCGCAGCCCGCTGTCATTACGCCGCGCGGACGGTGTAGCTTAAAGCTGCGACCGATAATTTTTTCACCGTTTGCCAACAACGCAGAGGCAACGGTGTCGCCTTTGTAGCCCTGATACACTTTAGTGCCGATAACAAAGCGGATGGGTGCGTTCAGATCGACCTGATGCGCGGTATTCAGCCGCTTGGATGCTTTACTCATTGCGCACCTCCTGCGGTTTTTGCTACCGGTGTGTTTTCAATCACAGGAGCAGGTTCGCCCATTTTGTAGATCGCGAAAATTTCGTGCGTTACCGTATGGCGGGCAATGTTGAACCACTGCCGGCAACCAAACGTGTGGCGCCATCTTTCAAAATGAATACCGGCCGGATTGATACGGTTAAACATGTAGGCCGACCATTCTTCGTCGGTCACGGTGTCCGGATCAGGCCGCTGAATATGCGATTGCCCACCACAGGTAAACTCGTCTTCACTGCGTTCGCCGCACCACGGGCAAGAAATTAAGTGCATGTTTTTCTCCTAGTGCGCTACGCCGGCTGCCGCGCCTTCATCAATAAAGGCACCGCGTGCAAACCGATCCAAACCAAAAGGTTCAATCAGATCGTGGGGTTTATCGTTGGCAATGGTGTAAGCCAGGCAATCGCCACCGGCTGGAATCGCCTTAAAGCCGCCGGTTCCCCAACCACCACTGATGTAGAGTCCATTGACCGGTGTTTTACCCATAATGGGGCTGGAATCCGGTGAGATATCCACGATGCCGGCCCATTGGCGCATCAACTTCAAACTGCCAAAAGCAGGGAACAAGGTCGCCGCAGCCGCCAGTGTTTCCTCGGTAACTGGCAACGTGCCTCGCTGCGAATAGGACGGATAGCGATCCGCGCCACCACCGATCAGAATCTCGCCGCGGTCTGACTGGCTGACATAGGCGTGTACCGCCGGTGACAGGACGACACCATCAAGACACGGTTTAACCGGCTCGCTGACCATCGCCTGCAGGGGCTGACTGACAATCGGCAATTCCAGACCGGCCATCGCACCCAACACACTCGTATGACCCGCGACGCACATGGCAACTTTGTCGGCCTTTATGACGCCATACTTGGTCTCGACCCCGCGAACGCTGTCACCCTCGCGCAGTATCCCGGTTACTTCGCAGTTCTGAATGATATCGACACCCATGGCATCGGCTCCACGTGCATAGCCCCAGGCCACCGCATCGTGACGTGCGACACCGCCCCGCTTTTGCACAAATCCGCCCCAAATGGGATAGCGGGAGGTAGGCGAAATATCGATAAGCGGCATACGCTCTTTGATTTGCTCGGGCGTCAGCATCTCAGAGTCGACATTCTGAACCTGCATGGAGTTTGCCCAGCGCTCGAGCACCTCGAGATCGTGACGATTATGGGCTAGCGTAGTGATACCGCCCTGACTCAGCAGCAGGTTGTAGTTAAATTCGAGGGAAAGCTTTTCGTAAAGCTTGAGCGAGTGGTCGAAGAAATTGGTGCTTTCTTTGTAGAAATAATTAGAGCGAATAACGGTGGT
>JBFHCW010000177.1:0-5033 GCA_041585035.1 Litorivivens sp. | reverse complement strand
TGAAACTGAAGTAATCGCTGGCTTTCTTCCGTGTCCAGATAATCGCCGTAGAAAGCTGGCGTGCCTTTCTTGAAAATGGTGTCGGGCAAGGGCGGAATGCCATAGGCACCGAGGATACCGTCATTAAACTCCTTGCCGGTGCACTGGCAGCTGGGCCCGCCGCCCAGCAACAGGTGTTTGCCAATGGCTTCATCACAGAACACCGCGTTGGCAAATGCCAGCGCGCAGTCCGCAGGGTGAACGTATTCGATACGGGTATCCACAGCGATATCAAAGATCATGGCAAAATCGTGGTTACCGCCCACAAATTTCACTTCAACCGGTGGCGCCACGCTGATGCGCAATATGCTCCAGTCCAGGCTGGAGGCGTGAATGGCCTTTTCACAGGCTAGCTTGGTCTCGCCGTAGTAGTCATCGGGACGGTAGGGGCTGTCGGCCGTCAGCGGCGGCTCCCGATCCTGCAGTTTGCCGTAAACCGCGACACTGGAAGCAAAAATCAGACGCTTTACCCCCTGCGCTTCCATCGCAGCAATCAGGTTTTTGGTGGCCTCAACGTTCACCTTGTCAGCCAGGGCGTGATTGGTTTCGGTGACCGGTGGAATAACCGCGGCCAGATGGATGACCGTATCCACACCAATCAGGGCTTCTTCCCAAACCGCGGGCTGGGTAACGTCGCCCCACACCGCTTTGATGCGCTGGTCGTAGCGTCGGGCGATAGCCTCGGTGCCGGGTAGCTTCCGATCCAGACAGACTAGTTCGCAGCCCCGCTCAAGCAGGTAGTCGATGGTGTAGGTGCCAATGTTACCGAATGCTCCGGTAAGCAGAATACGCTGGGCCACAGCTCCGTCCTCTTTTTTCAGTAGGGTCATGGTATAGAGAGGCGATACAGGGCAACAAGCGAATCAGGTGCTCAAGGCGATATCAATTTGAGCCACTTGATAAACCACCTTGAATAGTGGTCAAAGCGCTCCGCAAGCGCTCAAGCTGATCTGGTTTCGCCAGCCCTACACGCAGCCAGGCATGATCCGGATGCTGCCGATAGTAACGAAGGGCTATCCGCTGCGACAGCAGCGCCGAAACCAGACGCTCAGCCCTGTCATGGCTCAGCCGAAAACTGGTGAACAGTGGCGTCTGGGTAAGCGGGGCCTCGGGAAAGACCTGCCGCAGGCAGGCATGCTGAGCATCGCTCAGCTGTCGCAGCTCTGCTCGCCTGTCATTCTGCCACGCACGATCCGTCAACAATTGCGGCCCGGCCCACAGAGCCGCTGCCGAGACCGGCCAGGGCCCAAGCTGATCACCCAACTGGCGAAGCAACTCGGGCGCCCCCAGGGCAAAACCCAGCCGCAGGCCGGGCAGACCGAAAAACTTTCCCGCAGACCGTAAAATGATCAGCCCCGGCATATCCAGCAAGCTGACTAGGGAAGCATCCGGCGTCGGGTCGATAAAGGCCTCATCCACCACAATCCAGGCATCGGCCTTGAGCGTGGCACGCCAGTATTGCAGGTCATCGGCGCTGATATAGTGGCCCGTGGGGTTATTCGGATGGATCAGCACCAGCACATCGGCTTGGGTGTCGACAATCCGCCGGGCCAGACTTTCCCGCTCCGGGTAACCGTAACAGCTGCAATGATGACCTTCACGCACCCACCACTGCCGGTGCTCGGCATAGCCCACCTGCGGCAGCAGGACTCGCGAAGACTGACGGCAGCGCGGCAGAATCTGAATAATCGCCTGCGAACCGGAGCAGGCCAGAATATTCTCGGGCTGCAAGCCAAAATATCCGGCCGCAGCCTGCAGCAGGGGCTCGGTATGGTAGGGCAAATCCATCAGCACCTCCGGTGGCATGGCAGGCAATGGATAGGGCTCCGGGCTGACCGCTGACGACAGATCGAGGAGTGATTCCAGAGATATGCCGAGCGCCGCACACAGGGCCTCGGGATTACCGCCGTGCTCGCACAGCAATGCCCAGGCAGGGCTATCTGTCGATACCCGCAGTGCCTGCGAGGACGTATCCGGACTGCCAGAGGTCAAAGTGCTACTCCAAATCCAAGTGTGGCGCTCACCGGTGCGCCACGCCCGTCAATGCGACACACACTGCGAGTACAAGCATAGCCAACGCTATCGCGCGGCGCTGCATGCGAAAACAGGCCTCAATATCACCCGGCTGTGGGCTTCGGCCAGAGCCGAGGCCCGGCCGTTCTTCTGTACCGTGGGCATAGCGTGCTGCCCCGCCCACGCTAAGCCCCAATGCGGCGGCACCTGCGGCCATCACCGAGCCCGCATTGATGCTTTTCCAGCGCCAGCCCTGCTGCCACCAGGCGCGAAAGGCCACCAGCCGTCTGCCCGGCTCGGCCACCAGACAGAACAGCAGACTTAACAGTTGGGCCGGAACAAAGGCCAGCAGATCATCCAGCCTTGCGGCAGTGCGCCCAAAATACAGAAACCGCTCGTTGCGATAACCCCACATGGCGTCGAGCGTATTGGCAAGACGGTGTAACACGACGCCGGGGCTGCCCGCCAGGGCATACCAGAACAAGGAAGCGAACACCGCGTCGTTGCTGTTTTCAAGACTGGTTTCCACCACCGCCTTGACCAGATCCTGTTCGCTCGCACTGGCCGTCTCGCGACTGACAATTCTGCCTGTGGCCTGACGCGCCGCGGCAAGCTGGCCCTTTAGCAAGGCTTCTCTGACGGCCATCGCATGTTCAAACAGGCTACGCCGTCCCAGCGCAAAATAGAGTATCAGGCTGTCAAAGAGCCAGACCAACACCCCCATCTGCTCACCCAGCCACCACACAAGAAAGACCCAGGGCAACACGGCCAGCGACACCGCCAACGCCCCTGACGGCACCAACCCCCTCGGGCAGCGTGAGCTCACAGGGTTCAGGCGCCGCTCCAGCCAGCTGGCGCAACGGCCGAAAAACACCAATGGATGGCCACGCTGAAGCTCGCCCCAGCAGCGATCGAGAATAAGCGCCGTCAGCCACACGGCAAGCACGCCGACTGTCATTATCGGCACGCCCTATATTCACTGGCTGAATACATTGGTTTCCAGGGCATCAGGTCACATCGTCTTGAGGGGGCGAGACTGTAGCCAGCCGCCCCCCGGAGCGTCAAGCGCACACTCGGTGCCGCGGAACATAAACTAGGCGTAACTACCTATTCACAGTCTCTACTCAAGTTGCAACTATCAAAACTGAGGAGCCCCAACGCGGCTCCGTGGCGCATACTCAGCTCCGCCAATCGAGCCCCGATAGGCAGATCGGCGACAAGGATGGAGCAGCAAATGCCAATGGACGAAGACTCGCTCCCGCTGCATTTAGCCGAGGAACCCATCCCCACCGAACACAGCGATTCGGTGTGGACCATTCTGGTTGTCGATGACGAAGCGGATGTTCATGCGGTCACCGACATGGTTCTTGATAAGCAGATGGTGCTCGGCCGGCGCCTAGAGTTCCTGCATGCCTATTCGGCGGAAGACGCTATCACCCACCTTGATAACACACCGGACATTGCAGTTATCCTGCTCGACATTGTGATGGCACACGATACCGATGGACTCGACGTAGCCCGGTATGCCCGCACGCACTACCACAACCCCCACACGCGGATTATTGTGCGCACCGGCCAGCCTGGCATGCTTCACGAACGCGAAGCTGCATCGGATTACGGCGTCAATTACTACGAACCAAAAACCCAATTAACCGCAGAGCGACTGCGTGCTGTGATGCACATGGCGCTGGACAGTTACCGCGCTTCAAGGGCGCTGGATGAAAGCAATCGTAAACTGCGCAAAGTGATTGCCGATGTTGAATTGTTCAGCCACGCCATTGGCCATGAT
The DNA here is from genome assembly GCA_041585035.1 of Litorivivens sp. Classification (GTDB taxonomy): domain Bacteria; phylum Pseudomonadota; class Gammaproteobacteria; order Pseudomonadales; family Spongiibacteraceae; genus Litorivivens. Next base: position 1,192 of record JBFHCW010000177.1, on the reverse strand, counting down.
ATTCGCGGGCCGGCTCGCAACCTGCACATGCTGTCCGAACTGCTCGGCGATGAATTGCAGGATGCTCCCAGCAGTACAAAGGAACTGATAGACGAGTTACAAGACCGCAGCAGCCAGCTGTTAACCATGCTGGAACAACTGCTTTCGCTCTCACAAATGGGCAAGGACAGTCTACACCCGACCCAGCTTGATATGGTTGAACTGGTCCAGGAAGCCGTCAACGCCTTTCGCAACCGACTTGTTGACGAAAACCCGCCTGTTACGATCAGTGGCGCAGGACAGGCTTTCGCCGACAGTCCAACTATCGCCATGGTCATCAATAATCTGCTCGTCAACGCGGCCAAGTACCGAAGCCCCGACCGCCCCCTGTCGATAGACATCGAAATCCACGATTCAGACACCGACTGTGAGGTCATCATCAAGGACAACGGGGTCGGTATTCCAACGGACAAACTTGAAGATGTGTTTCTGCCTTTCCGGCGCGCTTCCCGAGATGAAAAAACCGAGGGCAGTGGCATTGGGCTGGCACTGTGCAAACGGATTGTGGAGCTCCACAACGGCACAATCAGGGCAACATCCGATCAGTCGCAGGGAACGAGTATATGTCTGGCCCTACCCCGCAATTAAGCGAGGCTAAAAACGATGCCAACCCGCTTCACAATGCATGGCAGGCTATTTTCAACAGCTCCAGCATTGCACTCTACAGTATCGATCCAGAAGGCATTATTACGTACTGGAACCCCGGTGCCTGCGCGGTGTTTGGCTGTACCGAACAGGATATGCTTCATTGCAACTGGCTGGAGTTGGCTGCGGCGGAAAGTCTCAGCGTTCTGAACAAGACGCTGGCAAAGGTCTTGCGCGGCCGAGCAGTTCCGGAGGAAGTGATCTCGTTCAAGCGCAAGGATGGCTCGCTGTTCTTCGGCCGTTTCTCGATACACCCCATACACAACCCTGAAAACGATGCTATTGAAGGTGCGATAGTGCTCACCACCGATAGCAGCGAATTGATGGCCGCCGATCTGAAATTGAAAGATCGGGCGAACCAGATAAAGGCCATCGTCGAAACGGTGGTGGACGCCATCGTCACCATCGATCATCAGGGCATCATTGAGGCCGTCAACCCGGCAGTGGAGCGCATCTTTGGTTACAAGGCACACGAGCTGATAGGCCTGAACGTGTCAGCCCTGATGCC
>JBFHCW010000176.1:0-5106 GCA_041585035.1 Litorivivens sp. | reverse complement strand
GGTCAGGTTCTTGCCAATCAGCGCAAACTCCCAGCCTGCTGCTTCGTCGGCAAGGGCCGCCCGCAGATTCAGTTTGTAGTAGGCATCCTGCAGCAAACGCGGGTCAAGATCCTGTGTCGGATTGTATTCCCCGGAAAACACGACATCAAAGGCGCCGCGCACAGTGAGTCCATTTGCTAAAAGGTTTTCATAGGCCAGCGACAGGTTGCCGGAATAATCCGCTACGTACTGGTTGGTTTTGCCGGTAAAGTCGCACAGGCCGTCGCCGTCCGGATCGGGTTGCTGCTGAAAGCACTGACCATTCTCAAATTGGGTAAATTCAAAATCCAACAGGGCCAGGGCGCCGCTCAGGGTGAGGCTGTCGGTCAGGGCGACGCGTCCATCGATTTCAATGCCCATGGTGCGAGCGGCACCGGCATTGCCCACGTTAAAACCCAGCGTGCCATCGAAAATACTGACTTGAAGGTCATCGTATTCGGTGATGAAGGCTGTGGCGTTCAGGTCGGCGCGGCCATCCCACAGCGTGCTTTTGCTGCCAAGCTCCAGGGTAATGGCCTCTTCCTCTTCGAACTCAAAAGAGCCGATAAACTGCTCTTCCGGATCGTCCCCGTAGTTGGGGTTGTGCGGCGCCGGGTCATCGGCTGCGGGAGACTGGTTGGAGCGCGCATCAAAGCCGCCGGACTTGAAGCCTTGGCTCAACGTCGCGAAGAGCATGGTGCTGTCGAATTCGTATTGCAGAGTAAACAAGGGTGAGATATTGGTCGAAGAGCGACTGCCTTCGAGATCCTGTTCTTCAACCGAAAGCACTTTTGCCAGCACGGTACGAACTTCCTGCGGGTCCAGCTGGCTGCCGTCGTTGGTCAGTTTAATGGAGCGACTGCCGTCCTTGGTTTCGTAAGACAGACGCGCGCCGAAGGTGGCGCGCAGGTTGTGGCTCCAGTGCCAGGTACCCTGAAAGAAAACTGACCACAGTTCAGTGTCGGTGGTAAAAGTGCGCGGTGTGCGCAGGCCGCGCAAATGTTCACCGGCATCGCCGACACCGGCTGCACCGCCGAATACATCACCATCGGCAGGGCGGTCGCCGAGATCGCCACCGGCTGCGGCATCAGCCACATTGAGAAGTTCGGGTAAAATGGTGCTGTCGATGCGCACCGCATCAAAGTAATCCAGCTCACTCTTCTGAAAGTAGCCTCCGGCGATATATTCAAAGTCGTCTCCCACCGGTGAAACCCAGCGAAATTCCTGGCTGAACTGGGCGTACTCTTCCTGAAGTAAAGCGTCAAAAACCTCGGCACCGGTAAAATCCACGTCGGCTACTTCTTCAAATTCGTAGGCCATAAACCCCGTGATAAACGTCAGTACGTGGCCGTTGAGGTCGTAGTCCGCCTTGAGGGTGAGGTTGCGGGTATCGTTGTGGCTGTAATCGCCATTGGATGAGCGTTTGTAATCCTGAAAGTTGTTTAGCACCGATTCATCGGCGTCGATATTCAGCACGCCGGGTATCTGTGTATCGTTGAGTATTTCAGCATAGGTGCGACCGGCGAACAGTGCGTTGGTGGAATTTGACGGGACGTCCGTAACCACTTCCACCTGCCGGCCGGTGACATCGAATTTTCCGGCTTCCAGTTTGGTCAGTATTCGCAATCTGTCAGATACGGCCCAGTCAACCAGCAGCCGGCCGGTGACTTCATCGCGTGCCGGCTCATCCCTATTCAGGGTCAGATTTTCAATATAGCCGTCGAGCTGGCGATAGCGCCCGGCAAAGCGCAGGCCCACGGTGTCGCTGAGCGGGCCCGACAAGACAAGATCGATTACTTCCTCTCCGTGATCCGGTTCATAGAGCAGAGAGACCTTGCCCTCATTGTCCTCGCCTGGGCGCCGTGAGTGCAGGCTGACGGCACCGGCAATGCTGTTTTTGCCATAGAGAATATTCTGCGGGCCACGCAGCACTTCCACGCGTTCGAGGTCGAGAAAGGGTGCACGGGACAGCTGCGCGCGGCCGTAGTAGATACCGTCGAAATACATGCCCACGGATTGCTCAAAACCCTGATTAATGCCGCTGCCCAAGCCGCGAATGTAAATATTGGTGCCGATACCGGTTTCGGACATGGTGAAATTGGGAATATAGGCCTGCAGGTTTTCGATCTTGTCGATACCGGCTTCCTGTATTTTGTTGCCGCCCATGGCGCTCACTGAGACCGGGACATCCTGTAGGCTTTGGGTGCGCAGCTGGGCGGTAACGATCACTTCCTCCAATACCGGAGCGTTGGCGTGCACAGCGGCACTGCCCAACAGAGCCAGAAGGGCGGCTGTAGTTTGGTAACGGTTCATTATTGTTTTCCTCCGCGACCTGTAAATTCAGCGTACGAACTGTTCTGACAATTCGGCAACGATTTCCTGGATGGACTGCAGCTGCTTGACCGGTCCGACCGATTGCCCTGCAGCCCAGATATCCTTCCAGCGCTTGGCGTCCACACTGGCGCTGACATCCATTTCTGCTTTTTTTGGCATGTTGTCCGGATCAAGCCCGGCGCTTTGCAGGGAGGCGCGCAACCAGTTGGCGGCTACGCCGGTAATGGCGTCTGAGCAGACAATGTCATCCACACTGCTGTCTATCACCATCTGCTTGTAGCCATCGGCGGCCAGGCTTTCGCGGCAGGCCAGAAAACGGGTGCCAAGGTAGGCAAGGTCGGCTCCGAGTGCTTTTGCGGCGCGGATTCCGCGACCGGTGGCAATGCCGCCGCCCAAAATCAATGGGCCATCCCAGAACTCTCTCACGGCATCTACAAAAGCAAAGGGGCTGAGCGGGCCCGTGTGGCCGCCGGCGCCGGAGCAGACCAGCACCAGCCCATCAACACCGGCATCCACGGCCTTGCGGGCAAAAGCAGGGCTTATCACATCGGCGAATACCAGCGAGCCGGCTGAATGGGCCTGTTCGATAATGTGTTTGGGGCTGCCCAGTGCGGTCACGATCAGGTCAGGCTGGTATTGCAGGAGCAATTCCAGATCCGCATCCCGGCGCTGGAAGGTGGGATGTACGATCAGGTTGGCCGCCCAGGGCTTTCCCCTACAGCCCTTTTTTATCGCCTCCAGCCAGTCTTTCAGTTGCTCGCTGGTACGTGCATTCTGGGTTGGAAATGAGCCCAGAATGCCGGCATTGGCAGCGGCAATAACCATCTCCGGTCCGGAGATCAGAAACATGGGCGCCTGTACAACAGGCAGAGTGAGGCGCGAGCACAACGCTTCAAAACGGGACGGGCTCATCCTTCGCGACACTCCAAACCTTTGGCCAGTTCGTGGCGCAATACTTTGCCGAGCGGGTTGCGGGGTAGTGCCTCGATGGCGACTACTTTTTCAGGCCATTTGAATTTTGCCAGTCCGCAGGTTTCCAGATGCGCGCTTAGATCTTCTACCGAAACGGGTTGCTCACTGACGACGAATGCAGCGATTCGCTGGCCCAGGTGTTCATCGGGGTAGGGCGCAACAGCGGCTTCCTGTATCGCCGGGTGACCCGCCAAAAGCTGATCGATTTCTTCCGGTGAGATTTTCATCCCGCCGCGCACAATCAGGTCTTTGCGCCGGCCGACGAAACGGTAATACGCATCGTTATCGCCGGTTATTTCAAACAGGTCGCCGGTACGGAAATAGCCTTCGGCGTCAAACAGTTCTGTATTGGCCTCGCTACTGTGCCAGTAACCTTCAAATACGGTATCGCCCTTGATCACCAGTTCTCCGGGCTGGCCGGCCCGGTCGATAACCTCGCCTCTTTCAACATCGAGCAGGCGGGTATGAAAAACCTCGGCAATGCGGTTGTGCCATTTGAGGTGGGGGGCGCCAAAACGCGGAAACAAACTGGCGCGGGCCTGCGGTTCTGGAACATCTATGGCGTCTGAAACCAGGCAGCAGCCCTCGTTGGAGCCGAACATATTCACCACATCCACGCCGAGCCTTTCCTTGAAACCGGAAATCATGGAGGGCGCGAGCGGTGCACTGCCGGACCCGATGACCCGAAGACTGGACAGGTCGCGACTGTTCATCAGCTCCGGCTTGGCCAGCAAGAGTGAGAGCAGCGCTGGCGGTGCTACGGTGTAGACCGCCTTTTCCTCTTCAATCTGTTGCAGGAAAACCGGCAGGTCGAGCGGGTGGTGTAAAGCGAGTTTGCCGTGTACCGACAGCCAGTACACCAGAAACACGCTGATGGCTGCCATGTTCACCATAGGGAAGGGTGCAACCATCGCCGCGCCTTTCGGCAGTGCGGTTGCGTCTTCAAAGGCAGGAATCATGGCCAGCCAGTGGCGGTGGCGGCGGGGCACGCCTTTGGGGGTGCCGGTGGTGCCCGAGGTCCAGCACAGTGTGAACAGCGCCTCGCGGTCGGGTACGGGGACCTCTGTCAGCTCTGCGCTAGCGAGCGACGTATCAAGCGCTATCCAGCCGTCGGTGTTGCTATCAATACTGAATTTCAGCGTGCCCTTTGGTGTTAAGCCTTCAAAATGTGCCTGCAGGTTTTCGTCTTTAAAACGACTGCAACTCACCACCGCCCGGGGAGCGGTGCTGTCGATAATCATGCGCAATTCGTGGGATTGGTACTGCACTGGCGCGGGCGAAATGATTAGACCAAGTCGTGCCGCCGCGAGATACAGAAGGGGCAGCTCCACGATGTTAGGTAATTGCACCATCACAATATCACCGGCGCGCAGACCGCTGTCGTGAAATTGCGCGGCGATACCCAGCGCCGCGTGTTCTGCTTCATTGAAGGTCATACGCTGCGCCGGGCTGTTGCAGAGAGCTGCCCGGTTGGGCGGGTCCAGCAGCGCCTCCTGCTGTGGAGCGGCGTTAACAGCCTGCTGAAACAGTTGCCAGAGTGAAGAGACCGCGGCCATTGTTTTTATTCTCCCTGCGTTACAGGTGGCTATTGACAGTTGTCTTTTGGGTTCTACAATGAAATCCTACGCTTGCATTACAGAACCTGTCAACAGAAGCTGCTGAACGCACCGGAGAATGCCATGAGCGCGGTCGATCCCCTTCAAGATTCCAGAACCAACCCCCTGCCGGGACCCAATAATAAAAACCCCTACCTGCAAGGGCTTTACGCGCCGGTTACCGAAG
>JBFHCW010000175.1:0-5114 GCA_041585035.1 Litorivivens sp. | reverse complement strand
TGCGTTCAGGGCGAGAAGTGACGGCAAGCCATCCCACGAGCCGCCCAGGGCAAAGCCCTGCAGTATGCGAAACAGGGCAAGCAGGAAAATGGCGGTGCCGCCCAGACTGGCGTAGCCCGGCAGAAAACCGATGCCGGCTGTGGCAGTACCGAGCAGAAACAGCGAGGCGGTGAGTTTTACACTGCGCCCCCAGCGCCGTTGGATGCTCATGAACAGGGCGGTGCCAAAAGGCCGCGCGACAAAGGCCATGCCGAAGATCACGAAGCCGTAAAGCATCCCCTGAAGAGTTTCGGCAAACGGGAAAAACACTTGCGGGAAGACCAGTACGCAGGCCATCCCGAACACAAAAAAGTCAAAGTGCTCCGATGCGCGTCCGATGATGACGCCGACGGCGATTTCGCCGGGGGCCACAGGCGAGTGGCCATCCGGCGTCTGAAAATCTGAGGCTGAAGTCGCGTTGCTATTGGCGTTGAGTGTGGCCATGGTCAGGCAAATCCCGGTGAGTTCGCTCGATCTGGGCACAGACTACCGCGTTTGCTGCGGGTCAGCTATAGGACAAATTGTCCAATTCACCGCACCGACCGATTGGCGTAAAGTTTGCGCCAGTTTCCACTCGATGGGTTGATCTGTGGCAATGTTTACTAACCAAAGATTCAGTAAAACGCTGTTGTTCGCCGCTCTGGCACCGGTTTTCCTGACCGGCTGCGACTGGGTGGTGATGTCTCCGTCGGGTGACATTGCAGCGCAGCAGGCAAACCTGATTGTCTGGGCCACCATCCTGATGCTGATTATCGTGGTGCCGGTCATTGCCCTCACGTTCTGGTTCGCCTGGCGCTATCGCGCATCCAACAAGAAGGCAACCTATAGCCCCGATTGGGATCATTCAACCCATCTGGAGTTGGTCATCTGGGCGGCGCCACTGGCCATCATTATTGCTCTCGGCGCAATGACCTGGGTCAGCACCCATCAGCTAGACCCCTACCGTCCGCTATCTCGTATTGATGAAGGCAAACCCGTCCCAGCCGATATGGAACCCTTGGTCGTCGAGGTGGTTGCCATGGACTGGAAGTGGCTCTTCTTTTACCCCGAGTACGACATCGCAAGTGTCAACGAACTGGCGGCGCCGCTGGATCGGCCGATTCAGTTCAAAATCACGTCCACAACCATGATGAACTCCTTTTTTATCCCCGCGCTGGCCGGGCAGATCTATGCCATGGGGGGCATGGAAACCAAACTGCATGCCGTCATCAACGAAGTTGGCGTATACGACGGGTTTTCAGCGAATTACTCCGGTGCCGGATTTAACGGCATGCGCTTCAAGTTTCATGGCATGCAAGATGAGGCCTTTGAGGCCTGGATAGCCCGCGTTAAAACACAGGGCGAAGACCTGACACGCCCAGTTTATAAAGAGCTGGAGAAGCCCAGCGAATACGAGCCGGTTCGTTATTACCGCTCCGTCATGCCCGGTCTATACGACAAAATCCTCAACCGCTGCGTCGACCCGGGCACCTTGTGTATGAAAGACATGATGGGCGGTCACCAGCACACCGGGCATCAGTCTGCAGAGGCGGAAAATCATGATGCGCACTGATTATTCATCCCGGCGAATGACCGATTCAATTGATTTCCTCAGCGAGTGTCGTTGCAATGTCTGATTCATTTGACCTTGGCAAACTCATTTTTGGCCGGCTAACGCTTGAGTCATTTCCTTTTTACGACCCGATTATTGTCGCGACCTTTATCATGGTGGCCATCGGCGGAACCGCGCTGCTGGTTGCGGTAACCAGAGCAGGGCTGTGGGGCTATCTGTGGCGTGAATGGTTTACCAGTATCGATCACAAGCGCATTGGCGTGATGTACATGATCCTTGGCATTGTGATGCTGCTGCGCGGCTTTGCCGACGCCATTATGATGCGCATTCAACAGGCCATCGCCTTTGGCGATTCGATGGGCTATTTGCCCCCGGATCACTACGATCAGATTTTTACGGCCCACGGCGTCATCATGATTTTCTTTGTCGCCATGCCGTTTGTAGTGGGCCTGATGAACTATATGGTGCCGCTGCAGATTGGCGCCCGCGATGTGGCCTTTCCCTTTCTCAATAACTTCAGTTTCTGGATGACAGCTTCGGGCGCCATTCTGGTGATGCTGTCACTGTTTGTGGGGGAATTCGCCAAATCCGGCTGGCTCGCCTATCCGCCCTTAACCGGAATATTGCAAAGCCCCGGGGTAGGGGTGGATTACTATATCTGGGCACTGCAAATAGCCGGGGTGGGAACCCTGCTATCCGGCGTTAACTTCGTGGTCACCATTGTCAAAATGCGGGCACCCGGCATGACGCTGATGAAGATGCCGGTATTCGTCTGGACCTCGCTGTGTACTAACATCCTTATTGTGGCGGCTTTCCCCGTGCTGACGGCGGTTCTCGCGATGCTGTCGCTGGACCGTTACCTGGATATGAACTTCTTCACCAATGATCTTGGCGGCAACGCCATGATGTACGTTAACCTGATCTGGATCTGGGGCCACCCGGAGGTGTATATCCTGATCCTGCCGGTCTTCGGGGTGTTCTCCGAGATTGTTGCTACCTACAGCGGTAAACGCCTGTTCGGTTATTCATCCATGGTTTACGCCACGGTTGTGATTACCATCCTGTCCTATCTGGTGTGGCTGCACCATTTCTTCACCATGGGATCCGGCGCTACCGTCAACAGCTTCTTTGGCATCACCACCATGATCATTTCGATACCCACCGGCGCCAAGGTGTTCAACTGGCTGTTCACCATGTATCGCGGACGCATCCGCTTCGATGTACCGATGCTGTGGACCGTTGGTTTTATGGTGACCTTTGTGATCGGCGGCATGACCGGTGTGTTGCTGGCGGTGCCACCTGCGGACTTTGTGTTGCACAACAGCCTCTTCCTGATTGCCCACTTCCACAATGTGATTATCGGTGGCGTGGTGTTTGGCGTATTCGCTGCGATTACCTATTGGTATCCGAAAGTGACCGGGTACAAGATCGATGAGTTCTGGGGCAAATTGACCTTCTGGTTCTGGCTGGTTGGCTTTTATCTTGCCTTCATGCCGCTCTACGTTCTGGGACTGATGGGCGTCACGCGTCGTATGAGTCAGTTTGATGATCCCTCACTGCAGATCTGGTTCCAGATTGCACTGGTGGGGGCGATCCTGATCGGTATCGGTATCTTCTGCTTCCTGATGCAGTTTTACGTTAGCTACCGCAAGCGTGACCAGTTGCGCGATGAAACGGGCGACCCGTGGGATGGCCGGACCCTGGAGTGGTCAACCACCTCGCCGCCGCCCCAGTACAACTTCGCCTTTACCCCCCGCGTTTATGACAATGACGCCTGGTGGCAAATGAAGGCGAACGGCTATCAGCACCCGAAGGAAGGCTTCCTGCCCATTCATATGCCCAAAAACACCGCAGCAGGCATTGTGATTGCCGGCATCAGCACGGTGTTGGGTTTTGCCCTGATCTGGCATATGTGGCTGGTTGCCGGGCTTTCCTTTGTAGGTCTTATTGGCGCCATCATTGCTCACACGTTTAACTACAAGCGCGACTACTACATTCCGGTTGAGGAAGTTAGCAAGATCGAGCTGCAACGAGGGGAGGTGATCGCCTGATGTCACAGTCTGCTGCTATTAATTCAAACTTGGACTTTGTGGTTCGTGATCACCACGCGCCGAATGGCACGCTGCTGGGTTTCTGGCTTTACCTGATGAGCGACTGCCTGATCTTCGCCGCGCTGTTTGCGACCTACGGCGTGCTCAGTCAGAGTTATGCGGGCGGCCCTACAGGGGCCGAGCTCTTTGACCTGCCACTGGTTGCGTTGAATACGGCTTTCCTGCTGTTTTCATCCATTACCTATGGTTTTGCCATGCTGCAAATGCAGCAGGGTAAAAAGCACGGCACCATGATCTGGCTGGGCATTACCGGGCTGTTTGGCGCGGCGTTCCTGGCCGTGGAACTCTACGAGTTTTATCACCTGATCCACATCGGTGCCGGACCACAACGCAGTGCCTTCCTGTCGTCCTTTTTCACCCTGGTTGGCACGCACGGCCTGCACGTGACAATTGGCCTGATCTGGCTGGTGACCCTGCTGTTTCAGTTGTCGAAGCACGGCTTGATTCAGGAAAACCGCCGACGTTTGTTCTGCCTGTCCATGTTCTGGCACTTCCTCGATGTGATCTGGATCGGGGTCTTTACCTTTGTTTATCTGATGGGGTCTATGACATGAGCGACGTTCACACCCAGGATAACCACGCCGAGCACCACCACAACGAAGAGGCTCCGCACGCTTCATTCAGTGGTTACATGATCGGCTTTCTCGCCTCGGTTTTTCTCACCGCGATTCCGTTCTGGCTGGTGATGGGAGGCGTATTTGAATCAAAGGCCACAACCTCACTGATCATTCTGGCCTTCGCCGCGGTGCAGATTGTGGTGCACATGGTGTACTTCCTGCACATGAACTTTCACTCGGAAGGCGGCTGGAACATGCTTTCGCTGCTGTTCACCGCGGTGCTACTGTTTATCACGCTGTTTGGCTCACTGTGGGTAATGTACAACATGAACATGAACATGATGCCGGGCATGATGCAGTAGCGATGATGTGGCGCTGGGCGTTTATTCTTCTGAATATCTCTGCCTGCGCGGTTTTCATCGCCCTGGGTAACTGGCAACTGGATCGTCTCAGCTGGAAAGAGGCGCTGATAACTCGTGTTGAGCAGCGTGTTTCCGCACCCGCCGTGCCAGCGCCCCCACCAAGCCAATGGCCCCGGCTTTCCCGCGATTCTCATGAATATTTACACGTCGCTCTCCACGGCCGTTTCCTCGCTGAAGGCGACACACTGGTCGTCGCCGCGACCAAAAAAGGCAGTGGCTACTGGGTGCTGACACCGCTGCTGACGGACCATCACGGAATCGTATTAATCAATCGCGGCTATATCGGGCAGGGCGCAAAGCCTTCACCAGCGCCCGAAGGTGAAGTCACCGTATCCGGGCTGTTGCGTTTGACCGAGCCCGGCGGCGGATTTCTGCGAGCTAACGACCCTGCAGCCAATCGTTGGTATTCCAGGGATGTGGCGGCGATAGGCGG
>JBFHCW010000174.1:0-5148 GCA_041585035.1 Litorivivens sp. | reverse complement strand
GGTGGATGTGAATATTCGTGGTTACTTTGTGATGTGTCAGGAGGGCGCCAAGCTGATGATGGCCCAGGGCGGCGGCAGCATTGTCAACGTCGCATCCGTCAACGGCGTGATCCCCGGCGACATGCAGGGCATTTACTCGGTAACCAAGGCGGCGGTTATCTCCATGACCAAAGCCTTCGCCAAAGAGTGTGCCCAGATGGGTGTTCGTGTAAATGCCTTGCTGCCCGGCATGACCGACACCAAGTTTGCCTCGGCGCTGGTCGAGAACGACGAAATCCGCGAACACGCCATGCAACACGTACCCATGAAACGCGTGGCCGACCCCAGCGAAATGGCCGGTGCAGTGTTGTATCTGGTTTCGCCGGCGGCGAGTTACACCACAGGTGTTGCTCTGAACGTCGATGGCGGCTATCTGACAGCCTGAGTGAGGTGCATGATGGATTCTCTTGAAAATCGCGTAGCCATCGTCACCGGTGCCGGTAGCGGTCTGGGCCGGGAGCTGGCCAAGTTGTGCGCCGCCGAAGGCATGAAGCTGGTGCTGGCCGATGTCGACGAAAAAGGCCTCGAAGAAACCCGCGCAATGCTGGGTGCAACGGAGTCGGTTGTGCGTCGCACCGATGTGACCAAGCGTGAAGAGCTGGACGCACTGGCAAGCTTGACCTACGACACGTTCGGCAAAGCCCATCTGCTGTTTAACAACGCCGGTGTTGCTGCATCCGGTCCGGTTTGGAGCAGCACGGCAGACGAATGGGAATGGGTCATGGGCGTGAATGTAATGGGCGTTGTTCATGGCATTCAGGCATTTGTACCGCGAATGCTGGAGCAAGGTGAGCCGGCCCACGTGGTCAGTACCGCCTCGCTGGCAGGTCTGACTTCAGTGCCAGGATCTGGTGTGTACTGCGTTTCCAAGCACAGTGTGGTGACCTTGTCCGAGTGCCTTTACCACGATTTGCAGATGGCACAGGCTGATATTGGTGTATCGGTTTTGTGCCCGGCTTTTTTCAAAACCGGCATTGCGGAATCGGAACGCAACCGACCACAGGAATTGAGTGAAAGTAATCCCGGCGGGGAGGCCTTTGCGCAGTTTGTAAAAGCAGCGATTGAAGCCGGCAAGTTAAGCGCTGAAGACGTTGCCCGTACGACGCTGGATGCGGTCAAGGCGGATCGCTTTTATATCCTGCCGCACAAGGGCGCGCGCAAAAGTGTTGAACTGCGCATGAACGACATTCTGAACGATCGCAAACCCACCAGTCCGCTGGGCTAGTGGCTGTTTACCGTCATTGCGAGCAAAGCGAAGCAATCTTTTTAGGTGTAGCTTCAAAACCAGAAGATTACTTCGTCGTTCCTCCTCGCAATGACCGCCGACGTGGATAAATAAAGGAGCAACTATGAAAGCATTATTGTGTAAAGAACATGGTCTACCAGAGAAGCTGGTTGTAGAAGAGATTGCCGACCTGGAGCCGGCAAAAGGTCAGGTGGTTTTGGAGGTAAAGGCTGCCGCGGTTAACTTTCCCGATACTCTGATTATCCAAAATCTCTATCAGTTCAAACCCGAGCTGCCTTTCTCCGCCGGCGGCGAATGCGCTGGGGTTGTGAAGAGCGTGGGCGAAGGCGTCAAGCATGTAAAACCCGGTGACAGCGTGATCGCCTTTACCGGCTGGGGCGCCTTTGCCGAACAGGTCAGCGCCGATACCTCCGCGGTTATACCCATGCCGGAAGGTATGGATTTTGTCACCGCGTCTGCCTTTGTTATGACCTATGCGACCAGCTATCACGCGCTGGTTGATCGCGGTCAACTCAAGGAAGGGGAAACCCTGCTGGTGCTTGGCGCGTCCGGTGGTGTCGGTCTGGCGGCGATTGAAATTGGCAAAGCGCTGGGCGCACGCGTCATTGCCGCCGCCTCTACGGCGGAAAAGCTGGCGGTATGCAAAGACCACGGCGCCGATGAGCTGCTGAACTACGAAACTGAAGACATGAAGGCTCGCCTGAAAGAGCTGACCGGCGGCAAGGGCGTGGACGTGGTTTACGACCCGGTCGGCGGCCCCTTCAGTGAGATTGCCCTGCGTTCGACCGGCTGGCGCGGACGTTTTCTGGTAATCGGTTTTGCCAACGGCGAAATTCCCAAAATTCCGCTGAACCTGACCCTGTTAAAAGGCAGCTCAATCTGTGGTGTGTTCTGGGGCGACTACGTCAAGCGTGAACCCAATAACAACATCAACGATCTCTTTGCCCTGTTCGAGTGGCTGCAAGCGGGCAAACTTAAGCCGCATATTGCCGGTACCTATTCGCTGGAGGAAGGCCCGCAAGCGATTCGCGCGCTGATGGACCGCAAAGTGTCGGGCAAAGTCGTGATCGTACCCGGTAAGGAGTGATTTATGGCGGATAAACTTGCGGGAACCTTTACCGGCACCATGGCGGTACAGGAAAAACATCAGTTTGATGTGGCCAGTCTGCAGGCTTACATGCAGGAGCATGTGGAGGGTTTTAGCGGGGAATTGGAGGTCAGCCAGTTCAAGGGTGGACAGTCCAACCCGACCTACAAACTGTCTGCCGGTGGCAAGCACTATGTACTGCGGCGCAAGCCGCCGGGTGAACTGCTTGCATCGGCCCATGCGGTAGATCGCGAGTATCGGGTCATCACCGCGTTGGCAGAGACGGATGTGCCCGTCGCTAAAACTTACTGCCTGTGCGAAGACGACTCGGTGATCGGAACCGCCTTTTACATTATGGATTGTGTGGAAGGGCGCGTGTTATGGGATCCGGAATTGCCGGATCTGAGCCCCGGCGAGCGTACAGCCATTTTCGAAGACATGAACCGCGTGATGGCCGCGCTTCACAATGTCGACTACAAGGCTATCGGGCTGGAAGACTACGGCAAGGCGGGTAATTACTTTGCTCGCCAGATAAGTCGCTGGAGCAAACAATACAAGGCCTCGGAAACTGAAACCATCGAAGCCATGGATCGCCTGATTGAATGGTTGCCGGAAAACATTCCACCGGGTGATGACACCGCTATCGTCCACGGCGATTTTCGTCTGGATAACGTCATGCTCCACCCCACCGAGCCGCGCATTATCGCGGTGCTGGACTGGGAGTTGTCGACATTGGGACATCCGCTGGCGGATTTTGCCTACCACTGCATGACTTGGCACATTCCTAAAGGCGCCTTTCGCGGTCTGGCCGGGGTCGATCTGAAAAGTATCGGCATTCCCACCGAGCAGGAGCATATTCAGGCCTACTGTTCACGCACAGGTAAGACTATCGATCCCAGTCACTGGGATTTTTACATGGCCTACAACATGTTCCGTCTGGCCGGTATTCTGCAGGGCATTATGGGTCGGGTGAAGGCTGGCACCGCTGCCAGCAAGCAGGCCGAACAGATGGGCTCTGCCGCAAAACCGCTTGCTGAAATGGCCTGGCAGCAGGTCGAAAAAATCAAGGCGCGCGGGTGATACCGTCAGCGCAAGGAGACGAAAAATGAATTTTGATTACTCAGAAAAAACTCAGGAACTGATCGCGCGAGTCAGCGCCTTTATGGATGAACATATCTACCCGAACGAGCAGCGTTTTATCGATGAGGTCAATCAGGGCGATCGCTGGGCGCCCACGGCCGTCGTGGAGGAGCTGAAAGTTAAGGCCAAAGAGGCCGGCTTGTGGAATCTGTTTTTGCCCGAATCCGAACATGGCGCCGGTTTGACCAATCTGGAATACGCACCACTGTGTGAATTGATGGGCCGCGTACTCTGGGCGCCGGAAGTGTTCAACTGCAACGCGCCCGATACCGGCAATATGGAAGTGCTGGCTCGTTACGGTACTGAAGCACAGAAGAAAGAATGGCTGGAGCCATTGCTGGAAGGCGAAATACGCTCCTGTTTTGCCATGACCGAGCCCGATGTGGCCTCCAGTGATGCGACCAATATTTCCAGCTCTATTGTGCGCGACGGCGACGAGTATGTGATCAACGGTCGCAAGTGGTGGTCTTCCGGCGGTAACGATCCGCGCTGCAAGATTTTTATCTTTATGGGTAAAACTGACCCGGACAATGAAAACCGTCATATGCAGCAGTCGATGATTCTGGTGCCGCGCGATACGCCTGGAGTGACGGTTTTACGGCACCTCCCCGTATTTGGCTATGACGATGCGCCCCACGGCCACGCTGAAATTCTGTTTGAAAATGTCCGCGTGCCGGCCAGCAATATGCTCTTGGGTGAAGGTCGAGGTTTTGAAATCGCCCAAGGCCGCCTAGGGCCGGGCCGTATTCATCACTGCATGCGTTTGATTGGTCTGGCTGAACGCGCACTGGAAAAAATGTGCTATCGCCTGAAAAATCGCGTGGCCTTTGGCAAGCCCGTGGCCCTTCAGACGGTCTGGTCAGAGCGCATCGCCGAGGCCCGCATCATGATCGACCAGACGCGATTCCTTGTGCTGAATGCGGCCTACAAAATGGATACAGTCGGCAACAAAGTGGCCGCCAAAGAAATCGGCATGATCAAGATAGCAGCACCACAGATGGCCTGTCAGGTCATCGACTGGGCCATTCAGGCTCATGGCGGTGGCGGTGTGAGTGACGATTTCGGTTTGGCTTACGCTTACGCCATGGCGCGAACCCTGCGTCTGGCCGATGGCCCGGACGAGGTTCACCGCAATCAGGTGGCAAAAATGGAGCTGCGAGGCTAAGGCAGCAAAAAGGTGCTGGCGCGTTATACCGCGCCAGCCACTTTCAGCGACACGCAAAAACCATTGAACTGCGCCATACCGGACAAGGGTTCAATCGCTGATGGCCCGTCGGCGGCCAGAATATTCGCATTCACGCCACGCGTTTTGCTGGCAACGCTTAAACCTCTGGCCTGTTGATGGCCCCAGCCGTGGGGCAGCGCAACCGTTCCGGGCATCATGTCATCACTGATCGCGGCTGGCAGGGTTACCTCGCCAGAGTCAGTACTGACTTCAATCATGTCTCCGTCTTTGCAGCCAAGTTTGTTGGCGTCTTCAGAATGCAGGTAGAGGTAGTTGGTCTGACGCTTGCCTTTTACAAAGGCGATGTCGTTGTGGGTCCAGCTATTGTGGCTGAAGCGCTCACGCTTGGTAATCAGGCGGAACGTATTATTCTCCTGCAGCGCTTTGGCAAAGCTGCCTTCCAGTCGCTGG
>JBFHCW010000173.1:0-5151 GCA_041585035.1 Litorivivens sp. | reverse complement strand
CGGATAGAGTTCCGCCA
This sequence comes from Litorivivens sp., assembly GCA_041585035.1. GTDB lineage: Bacteria > Pseudomonadota > Gammaproteobacteria > Pseudomonadales > Spongiibacteraceae > Litorivivens. The sequence goes on along the minus strand of JBFHCW010000173.1, from coordinate 5,134 downwards.
AGGCTTGCAGTTTGGAGGCCTCTTCAAGAGGCAGGCGAACTTCGAATACATCTTTGGTCAATTCAGCCCTTGCTGTATCTTCCCAAAGATCGAGCAGCTCTTTGATTTCCATAGAACCTTCCGAATTGAGATAAGCAAAATGCTCACTCTCATCATAGTGCTCAAAACGCGATCTCCGCAATAAAAATGTAGCCAAAATAGGTGGTTTTCCTGATGTTGACTCTGAGTCAGGTGCCCGTGACACGGCGCCTGTGGGGGTTTCCGGGGTTGTGCTCAGGCATGGAGCTGTGTATCTTGTCGCTCTTTTTGCGGGCGCCCTCCGGCCTGCAACCCGGTAACAAAACCTTGGGAGCGAACCATGCGCGTTATCTTGTTGGGGCCGCCAGGAGCTGGCAAAGGCACCCAGGCACAGTTCATCTGCGAACACTATGCAATTCCGCAGATATCAACTGGCGATATGCTTCGGGCAGCCGTCAAGGCGGAGTCTGAACTGGGCCTGCAGGTAAAAGAAGTCATGACCTCGGGCGGCCTGGTGTCCGATGAAATCATTATTGCTCTGGTCAAGGAGCGCATAAAGGAAGCTGATTGCGCCAATGGCTTTCTGTTCGACGGTTTCCCGCGCACGATTCCTCAGGCAGAAGCGCTGCAGGACGCCGGTGTGGCGATAGACAAGGTGCTGGAAATCGCGGTAGCTGACGAGGAAATTGTGTCTCGCATGAGCGGGCGTCGGGTGCATGAAGCCTCAGGCCGTACCTATCACGTGATCAATAACCCGCCCAAGCAGGAAGGTGTTGACGATGTGACCGGTGAACCATTGGTGCAACGCGAGGATGATCAGGAAGATACTGTTCGCAAGCGCCTGTCGGTCTACCACGAACAAACCAAGCCGCTGGTCGACTTTTATCAGCAGCTGAGTGGTGCGGATGCTCCGGCCTATGCTCGCGTTGAGGGTGTTGGCAGCGTCGATGAAATCAAGCAGCGGGTTTTGAACGTACTGGGTTAATAGTGGTTCGCTCGCAATACAGAAAAGCGCCGAAACGGCGCTTTTTTTATGTCGGTATAATACGTGAGCTGTGGTTTCGCACAGCAAAGTGAAACTAGGCTGGGGAGACGGGAATGAACAAGAAAGCCGTGATACTGATTAACCTTGGAACGCCGGATACGCCCGACAGTTCGGGTGTTCGAGCCTTCCTCAAGGCGTTTCTGTCCGACCGGCGGGTGGTCGAGGTCCCGAGACTGCTGTGGTGGCTTATTCTCAATCTCGTGATCCTGCCGTTCCGTTCGCCCAAGGTAGCCAAGAAATATCAGCCTTTGTGGGCGATGGGTGATTCTCCTTTGCGGCTGTTCAGTCAGCAGCTTGCTTCTGGACTTCAACAGAAACTCGGGCGTGATATTCGGGTGGAGTTGGCAATGACCTACGGACAGCCTTCAATTGGTTCAGTGGTTACCCGACTGGAAGCCGATGGGGTCAATGAATTCTGCTTCGTTCCGCTTTTTCCCCAGTATTCGGCCACCACAACCGCAGCCGCCATGGACACTGTCGCGCGCTACTTCATGTCGCGGCGCAATATCCCCCAGTGGTCCTGGATCAGAAGCTATCAGAATGAAAACACCTACATCTCAGCGTTGGCTGAAAGCGTGCGTAACCACTGGCAGGCCAATGGGCGAGGGCAATGTCTGTTGATGTCCTTTCACGGTATCCCCAAGCGCAATATTGAGCTGGGAGATCCGTATCAGCAGCACTGCGAAGAGACGGCGGAGCTGCTGGCAAAGGCGCTGGGGCTAGGCGATAAAGAATGGCGAGTCAGCTTCCAGTCTCGTCTTGGTAAGGCGGAGTGGCTGCAACCTTACACCGATAAAACGGTGGCGGAGCTTCCCGCTAAAGGAATCAAAAAACTGGATGTCATCGCGCCGTCTTTTGCCACGGACTGCCTGGAAACACTGGAAGAGTTGGATACGGAAGCGGCTGAAATATTCTATGAAAGCGGTGGTGAAAATTTTTCTTATATTCCCTGTCTGAATGACTCTGAAATGCACGTGGCGTTTTTCGCGGATCTTATAAAAAGAAAGCTTTCGTTGTGATTTGCTGGCAGCTATTGGCTGGTGAAGTTTTGTGACTTAGAAGCAAAACGTGAACAAGGTAATCAAAGAAAAGTTGGAATCTACTGATTTTTCTGTTGATTTCTTGGCTGTTGTTTAAATTATGTGCTATTTTGCTTTTGACAGTTTCTGTTGATGCGTGTCGAGGAGAAAACAATGGCCGTTAAAAAAGCAAAAGCAAAAGCAAAAACAAGAAAAGCTCCTGCCAAAAAACGAGCGCGGAAAGCTGTAACAACCACGCCGGCAGTAAAGAAAGCAGAAGCCGCTCTGAGCAAAGCAAGTAAAGCTGTAGAAGCGGATCGCAAAGCCGTAACCACTGCGAGGAATGCTGCAACTTCAGCGAAAGCTGCGAAGTCAGGTAACAAAACTGACAAAAACGCGGCAAAACGCGCTAGCAATGCCGTGAAGCGAGCGAACGATAAGCTGCGTAAATCGCGCGAAGTCGAAGCAAAAGCGAAGCTGAGCCTGTCCAAGGCCCAGATTGAAGCGAAAATCAAAGCTTCTGAGCAGGCGGTCAAGGATAAAGTTGCCGAGCGCGCCAAAGCGCTGGACGATAAAACCGAAGCTGATCTGAAAAAAGCCCTTTCAGCCTTTCAGGCTCGCTGGCGCAAGAAGCGCACTGCCGCCAACAAGAAAAAGCTGGCGTCCATTGCGCGTAAACTTGCGAGCAAGCACAAGCAGGCAGCACGTAAGCTAGAAGCCAAGGCTAAAGCTGCCGAGAAGAAAGCTGCCAAGAAAGCGGCGCCCAAAAAACGCAAGGCCAGTGCCAAGCGTAAGGCGGCACCTAAAAAGGCAGCTGCAGCGAAAGCTCCGGCGAAAAAGAAAGCTGCCAAGAAGAAGGTAGCGAAGAAAAAAGTCGCGAGAAAAACGACTGCCAGAAAGGCACCGGCCAAGCGAAAAGCCGCTCCCAAGAAAAGGGCCGCAGCTAAAGCCAAGGCAAAAAAATAGTCACAGCTGAACGTGTTGTGATGTAACCAAGAGGGCAGTAACTGATGCAGTTACTGCCCTTTGCATTCCAGATGGTTAATATTCTGGAAAGCCTCTGTCATCCCGACAAATGCTGTTGGTTTACAACGCAGCGTTTTCAGCCACCCTTTGACACTCAAATCCTCCCCGGCGAGCCGTTCGTTCAAGCCTGTTAATGCCGTTCGCAACACCATTGCACAAAGATAGTGGTCACGCTGCTCGGTGACTGCGTAGCTCGCTTCGAGATCGTCTTCTATCGCGGTTTGAAGTAAGGTGCTGACCAGTTGTGAGGGCAGTGATGGGTAATCGCAAGGGACAATCATTACCCACTCATTATCACAATAGGGTGCACACGAGGCTATTCCAGCCAGCGGGCCGCGGAACCCCGGCTCAGCGTCTGTATGCACCGGATAGCCCAGTTTCTGGTAGGCGGGGAGATTGCGATTCGCGCTGATGCGCAAACTATCGACCTGTGGGGCGATCCGCTCTATCACATGTTCGATTAACGGCCTGTTCTGCCAGCTGACGACCCCCTTGTCCTGGCCACCCATGCGAAGACCCTGACCGCCGGCCAGTATGATCGCGTCGATATTTCGTTGCCTTGCCATCGGAATTCGCGCCTGCTGCTAAAAGGGGGCCTGTGATATGATTCGCCCGCAAAATTATTCACTGGCATTGTAAGTGGGGACTTCCCTGATGGCCACGATGTTGGCAATTGAAACGTCTGCTGACGCCTGCTCACTGGCCCTGTTGCGACAGGGGCAGATGCTGGAACGACATGAGATTCTGCCAAAGTCCCATACTCAGCATATTTTGCCCATGGTAGATGCCTTACTGGCTGATGCGGGCGTTCAGCTGAAGCAACTCGATGGAATTGCTTTTGGCCGGGGGCCCGGCTCGTTCACTGGCCTGCGTGTCTGTGCCTCGGTAGTGCAGGGCCTGGCGTTGGCGGCTGATTTGCCTTGCGTGCCGGTGTCGAGTCTGCAGGCGCTCGCTCAGACGGCGTTTCGGACGTGGGAGATGCAGGAGGGCGATGAAATTGCTTGTTGTATCGATGCACGAATGGATGAGATCTATTGGTCGCGCTATCGTGTGGGAACCGGCGCGGTTGAGCCGCTGGACGACGAGCACCTGAGCGCACCGGAGGCGGTGGTGGTCGGTGAGAATGTACGTTTCATAGTCGGTTCAGGGCTGAACTACGCAGATCGACTGGGGGGGCTTCAAGGAACCCAGGACTCAGATCTGCTGGCGCGCGCGTCGGCCGTTGCCGAGATCGGCGCCCTTGAATTGTCTGCGGGACGGGTAGTCAGTGCAGAGCAGGCACTGCCCCTCTATCTGCGAGACAATGTGGCCTGGCGTTAGTTGTTTATTTCCTGTCGTCTACAACAATCAGAAAAAAGGAATAACCATACGTGGATGTAGTTCAGGCTCTCATTCTGGCTGTCATACAGGGATTGACGGAGTTTCTGCCGGTGTCCAGTTCCGGGCATCTGGTTTTGCCGGCGGCGTTATTGGGCTGGGATGATCAGGGGCTGGCGTTTGATGTTGCCGTGCATTTTGGGTCGCTGCTGGCTGTCGTTGTGTTTTTTCGAAACGATATTGCAAGCCTTCTGCAGGCCTGGCTTAAAAGCCTGCTCAGCCGCCAGGGTACGGATGACAGTCGGCTGGCCTGGTGGGTGATTGTCGGCACCTTGCCCGCGGTAGTACTGGGGCTGGTGTTCGATGATGTTATTGAAGCGCATCTGCGCACGGCCTGGGTGCTTGGCACGACCACTCTGGTATTTGGCCTTTTGCTAGCCGTTGCGCAGGGTTTCGCCGCGGACAAGCGCTGTCGGGATCTGACCCTGATGATGGTGTTGGTGATTGGCTTTGCGCAGGCTCTGGCGCTGGTGCCGGGAACATCGCGCTCTGGGGTCACCATAACGGCTGCTGTTTTTCTTCGGATGAGTTTGCTCGAAGCTTCCCGCTTTTCCTTCTTGTTGTCGATTCCGGTAATTTCTGGTGCGGCCCTGCTTAAATCGCTGGATTTGATCAGCGCCGGTGACGCGGTCGACTGGGCGGTATTGTT
>JBFHCW010000172.1:0-5158 GCA_041585035.1 Litorivivens sp. | reverse complement strand
GCGCGGGCGCGCTTGCTGGCAATCATCACCAGCTCAAAGCGGTTATCTACGTGCTCAAGGCAATCTTCAACTGTAATACGGGCCATGCGAGTTTCCTGAGTAATGTCGTTCAGCGTGAAAAAGTCGTTCTGACAGTGCTTCTCGCCTGATACTGCATAGTAAAAGGCAAGAGGGCCACTGAGCGCAAGCCCAGCGGGCGGGCGAGTGTATCAAAATTGGTCAGAACGCGACAGTAGATCCGCCAATAAAGCCTGATGCTTGATCTGCTGCGAGGGCAGGCTCAGGCGCTGGCTGTGGATAATTGCCTGCAGGTCGGCCAAGGCAACTTCAAAATCGTCGTTGATCACCAGATACTCAGCCTCGGCAAAGTGGGACATCTCATCCACCGCTGCCTGCATCCGCCGGGCGATTATCGTCTCATCGTCCTGACCACGCCCGCGCAGGCGCTGCTCCAGCGTTTCCCGCGAGGGCGGCAGAATAAAAATCGAGCGGGTTTCCGGCATGATCCGCCGCACCTGAGCCGCACCTTGCCAGTCGATCTCCAGAATCACGTCGGTACCGCCCGCCAGCTGCTGGCTGACCCAAGACTGGGAGGTGCCGTAATAATTATCGAAGACCTGGGCATGCTCCAGAAAGGCAGCCTCGCCCAGCATGGCCAGAAACTGCTCCTCCGAAACAAAATGATAGTCCTTGCCGTCGACCTCGCCGGGGCGCTGCGGGCGAGTGGTATGCGACACCGATACGCGGATATTGTCGGTTCGCTCCAACAAGGCATGAACCAGACTGGTTTTGCCGGCGCCGGAGGGTGCGGAGATGGTGTAGAGAATGCCTTGAGATGCCATGTTCTTTTTAGTTCTTCCAGATGTGCCACTAATGATAGCAGCTTACGCAGAATTCTTTGGATAGTGGTTTGCCGCAGGGATTATAGGCACACCCAAGCCGGAGAATGAACGGGCAATGCCGTTACAAAGCAACACCGCACCGGCGTGCCTGCAATATAGCCAATTCTATAGAAAAAGGCTCAATATGGACATCAGGGTGCCCCTAGCCCGCGCACAAGATACACGAGCGACGGTTACTCTGGCTCAACAGGCTTGCAGATTGTTACCAATAAAGTAATTGTGTGTAGACCTTGGGTGGCAGGAAAAGGGTTTTACCATCGCTGAGGCAAATACTGGGTAAAGTACAGGGGCATCACGATATTGGTTTGCTCCAGCGCTGGTGAACCTTGCGTGCCCGTTAACTTAAACGTTTTGCTTGGTGCGCATTTATTAATGTAGGACGTCAGCGATTTAGCTCGAGTGCGTTTTCCGCTTTTTACTTCGACCGGAACAATGCCCCCCTCATCTGTCGACAGAATAAACTCGATTTCGGCGCGGGCGTCATTCCAGGAATAACTTGGATCAACGCCAATGGCGGTGAGTTCCTGTTGCACAAAATTCTCTGCCACATACCCTTTGTATTCGTAGTTTTGTTGCTTGATCTCTTTATAACTGCTACCCAGCATATGATTGAGCAGACCCACATCAAACAGAAACAACTTTACCTTATTCTCTTTTCTGTAGGCCGCCAGAGGCGATTTAGGCAACCCTTCAATGGGGTAGTTCGGCAAGGCTAAGTGACAACAGGTAAGCCAATGGATTGCGCTTTCAAAATCGCTATAGCGAGACCTGCGCTCATGTACATATTTAAATTTAAAACGTTTAACAGACTCATCGCTCACAAGTGATAATTGTGACGGAATACTATCAAACACCGACTCAATCAGTGTGGCATCGACCTTGCCCGAATATTTACCAAAATCGCGGCGATAACCTGCGACTAAATCAGCATGAATTTTAGAGACTTTTTCAACACGTTCTAAAATGCTTGATTCTTTATATTGATACCAAACAGCAACCGCTTCCGGCATGCCTCCCGTAAAAAAATAGTCGGTCAGTTTATCCATCAATTTAGCGTGTACTGCCGGTGTGCTGGCTTGGCTATCAAAGGCTTTGATCAGTGCCTGCTCCTTTGATGCGTAAATAAATTCCTGGAAGGTTAGTGGTCGTAAATTGTATTGCTCAGCCTTGCCAACCGGAAAGGCATTAAGCAAACCAATGTTCGAACCGCTGGCCGCGACAAAATAGGACGGCGCTTTTTCGGCAAAATACTTTAGCGAGGTAACTGCGCGTTCACATTCGCCAATTTCATCCAAGATCAGCAGATCCGTTTCTGGGTTGAACGCCTGATTGGTCAGTAGCTCAATGTTCATTAACAGTTCGTCAGGTGACAGCGAGCCATCGAACGCTTCTTTGTAAGCAGGGTTTTCAAGAAAGTCGATACGAAGGATGTTGGCGAAGGTGCTACCAAACAACTCTTGTAGCAGATAAGTTTTACCCGTTTGCCTGGCGCCATCGATCAATAATGGCTTACGCACAGATTGGCTTTTCCATTCCAATAGGGCGTTGAGCAAGGTGCGCTGCATTGTCTCTTCCTGCCAATAAGGTCGTTAACTAGGCTATACTATAACCCAGCAAACACTTATACGCGCATAAAAGTGCTCAAATTATCACTTATATGCGCATAAAAGCGGGAAAAGCGCAGCCAATCACGATAGTATTTACCGGACGCCAGCAAACCGATTTGGCCGGTAAAAATAAAAAGCCCTGTATTTACAATGAAATAGCAGGGCTTTTGGAACATTCTTGGACGGGCAAAAACCTATTCGATATTCTGGATCTGCTCCCGCATCTGCTCTATCAACACTTTCAACTCTACCGCCGCCTGAGTGCTATCCACCACCACGGCCTTGGAGGAGAGGGTGTTGGCCTCGCGATTGAGCTCCTGCATCAGAAAATCCAGCTTGCGCCCACAGGCACCGCCTTTGCTGAGAACACGCTGCACTTCCTGCACGTGCGTGTCGAGGCGATCCAGTTCTTCTGCCACATCGATTTTCTGGGCCAGCAGTGCCACTTCCGCTTCCAGCCGCTCCTCATTGAGCTGTACGTTCAGGGCCTCAAGACGCTGACTCAGTTTGTCGCGCTGGGCCTGCACCAGCTGTGGCATGACGCCGCGCAGGGTCTGGGTGATATCACTGATCTGCCCGAGGCGCTGTTCGATCATGGCTTTCAGCTCGCTGCCTTCGCGCTCGCGTCCGGCCTGCAGCTCTTTCAGCGCTTTGCCAAATAAGGTGTGCAGGGCATTTTGCACCTCGTCGGCATCAGGCTGAGATTCACCGACCACGCCCGGCCACTGCAGCACCCGCAGCGGGTCGATAGGCGCACTGGAATCCAGTTTGGCCTGAATCGCCGTGGCGGCGGCAATTACCTGATCCGCCAGCACCTCATTGACCTTGAGACTTTCACTGGCCTGACTCTGCATCTGCAGGCGCAGGGTCACCTCCACCTTGCCGCGCGCAAGCGTGTTGCGAAGGCTGTCACGCAGCGCCGGCTCAAGGTGGCGCCACAGTTCGGGCAGTTTGAAGGTCAGATCGAGATAGCGCTGATTAACGGAGCGAATCTCCCAGGAAGCGGTACCCCAGGGCAATTCGGCGCGCTGATGCGCGAAGGCGGTCATGCTGCGAACGGGCAAGAGAGATCTCCGGCGACAAGTGAAGCCGACATTGTACCCTGTAGTTCAACCGATGAGAGCGGGACATTTACACAGAAGCCCCGGAAAATGGCTACCCCGAGCTGTTATACTCCCTCGCCTCAGTTTTACAACACCCTTACAAAAACCATCAGGAGCATTGCATGTCACGACCCAGCGGCCGCCAGCCAGATCAACTGCGTGAAATCCGTATTACCCGCAGCTACACCTGTCACGCCGAAGGCTCGGTGCTGATTGAAATGGGCAACACCAAAGTGATCTGCACCGCCTCGGTCGACAACTCCGTGCCTCCCTTTCTGCGCGGCAAAGGCCAGGGCTGGGTCACCGCCGAATACGGCATGCTGCCCCGCTCCACCGGCTCGCGCATGAACCGCGAAGCCGCTCGCGGCAAGCAGAGTGGTCGCACCCAGGAAATTCAGCGCCTGATTGGCCGTTCACTACGCGCAGCGGTGGACATGAACAAGCTTGGCGAAAACACCATCCAGATTGACTGCGACGTTATTCAGGCCGACGGCGGCACCCGCACCGCCTCCATTACCGGCGCCTACATTGCCCTGGCCGATGCCATTGCCAGCATGCTCAAGGCCGGCACTGTTAAAGAAAATCCCATCGTGCAGCAGATTGCCGCCATCAGCGTTGGCGTGTTTGAAGGCACCGCGGTGCTGGATCTGGATTACCCGGAAGACTCCAAGGCTGAAACCGATATGAATGTGGTGATGGGCTCCAACGGCGGTTTTATTGAAGTGCAGGGCACAGCAGAAGCAGCGCCCTTTGCGCGAACCGAATTGAATGCCATGCTGGATTTGGCGGAGAAAGGGATTGGGGAGTTGTTTGAGGAACAGAGCAAGGCGTTGACGGCGGAGGTTTAGCCCTCACCCTAACCCATTGACTCACTGCGTTCGGAGCTGCGCCCCGCCGTCGCAAGCTCCGGCGCCCAAACCCTGCGGGTTTGTCCCAGAGGGAGAGGGAACTTAAAATTTTGTTCAGTGCGCACCCACTCCCCCTGGGAGAGGGACGGGGTGAGGGGGTTACAGGGCAAAAGCCTAACCGCGAACCGCCCCACCCTGCTTCAAAAACCATTGATACGTCTCCGCCAAACCTTCGCGCAAGCCTATCTTGGCCTCCCAGCCCAGCTGTTTCAGGCGTGATACATCCAAAAGCTTGCGCGGTGTGCCGTCAGGTTTGCTGGTATCAAAGACCAGCGCACCCTCGAAGCCGATGACCTGGCAGAGGGTTTCCGCCAGCTCGCGAATGCTGCAATCAACGCCCGTGCCCACATTAATATGCGACAACATAGGTTCGGTGTGCCTCGCGAGCATTTCAGCCGGGAGTTTCATAACCGACACACAGGCATCGGCCATATCATCCACATGCAAAAATTCCCGACAGGGCTTACCGCTGCCCCAAATGACGACCTCTTTTGCGCCCGCCAGCTTGGCCTCATGAATGCGACGCATCAGCGCCGGAATCACGTGGGAGTTTTCAGGGTGAAAGTTGTCGCCGGGGCCGTAGAGGTTTGTTGGCATCACGCTACGATAATCCACCCCGTACTGGCGGTTATAGGATT
>JBFHCW010000171.1:0-5195 GCA_041585035.1 Litorivivens sp. | reverse complement strand
TGGACAGTAAAGTACAACTGGCCCGTGAAGCTCTCGACTTTGCCCGACAGCTTGATTAGTGTGATTCACCATGTGGGTATTTATTCCGTTAAAAGATTTTGTTCAGGCCAAGCAGCGCCTGTCAGGCTTTCTCAGTCCCTCGGAACGCCGGTGCCTGTTTCAGGCCATGGTCGAAGATGTACTGGATGGGCTGACGAAGGTCGAATCGCTGGAGCGGATCATTCTGCTGTCCGATGATCCGGCGGCAGGGCTGTTGGCTGAGCACTACCAGATTGACTGCTGGAGCGAGCGCGCGCTGGCGCCGCCGGGGCTGAATTCCGTCATTAATGCAGCGATGCAGTCGGTGGTTGGCCAGGTTTCCACGGCCATGGTGGTGCATGGCGATCTGCCACTGGCAACGGTGGACGAGTGGAATCAGGTGCTGGATCTTCACCGCCAGGCTGACGCGGCGCGGATCACGCTGGTCACCGACCGGCATTGCGATGGCTCGAATGTAGTCATCGCAAGCCCGCCGGGCTGCCTGTCGTTTGATTACGGACGAGAGTCCTGTCATCGCCACCGTATTCAGGCGCTCGAGAAGGGTATCCCCCTGGAAATACTGGAGCGTCAGGGACTGAGTCGGGATATTGACGACGGCAATGACCTGGCGGAGCTGCTGGGCCGAGACTGGGGTAACAGGGCACCCAAAACGCTGCATTACCTGCGCGAAAATGGACTTGATCAACGAATCAAAGCACTGACCGCTGGCGAAGCGAATAGCGCTTTCATTAAAACGGATGTGGTAAGAGATTCATGAGCGATTGGCAAGACATTGCGGCTAAAGCACGCTGTCATAACCGTTTGAGTGACGCAGAGGTACTTGCGCTCGCCGATATGGGCGGAGAGAACGATGCCGAATTGCTGGCTCTGGCGGGTTCACTGCGCGACAGCGGTTTTCGCAATGTGGTCACGTATTCTCGCAAGGTCTTTATTCCCTTAACCCATCTCTGCCGTGATGTCTGTCACTACTGCACCTTTGCCAAAACACCCAAGCGTATCGATTCGCCCTACATGTCGGTGGAGCAAGTGCTGGATTCCGTGCGCGAAGCGGAGAAGATGGGCTGCAAGGAGGCGCTGCTGACACTGGGTGAAAAACCTGAGCTGCGCTACAAGGCTGCCCGCGAGGCACTGGCCCAAATGGGTTTTGCGACCACTTTGGAATACGTCGCCCACGTAGCCAAACGCATTCTGGAAGAAACCAGCTTGCTGCCCCACATCAATGCCGGTTGTATGACAGCCGACGAGATCGCCATGTTGCGCCCCGTATCGGCATCCATGGGTATCATGCTGGAATCGGCCTCAGAGCGCCTCAGCGAAAAGGGCATGCCACACTACGGCTCGCCGGACAAAGAGCCGGCCGTGCGTCTGGAGACGATGCGTCTGGCGGGTGAGGCGAGGGTTCCCTTCACCTCCGGCATTCTCATTGGTATTGGTGAAACCCGGCGCGAGCGCCTTGAGTCGCTGTTGGCGCTGCGTGAACTGCACGAGGAGTTTGGTCATCTGCAGGAAATTATCGTTCAGAATTTCCGCGCCAAGCCCGATACCAAAATGGCTGCAGCCCCCGAGCCCGATCTGAATGAACTGTTGTGGACCATTGCGGCCTGCCGCCTGATCTTCGGGGCGCAGATGAGCATTCAGGCACCGCCGAATCTGAGCCCTGGCGTGCTTGAGAAAATCGTTGCGGCGGGCATTAACGACTGGGGGGGGGTATCCCCGTTAACGCCGGATTTCGTCAACCCGGAAGCGCCCTGGCCTCATCTGGAAGAGCTGGCGCGGGAAACCGCGATTGCAGGGAAACACCTGCACGAGCGACTGACGATTTATCCCGCCTACGCCATCGATTTCAGCCAGTGGTTGGATTCCGCTTTGCACGAGCGCGTGCTGGACATCATCGACACGGAAGGCTTTCCTCGCACCGATAGCTGGCTGACCGGACAGCACGCAGAGCTGCCGGAGGAGGATGTTCGCTGGCTGGGTGCGACCGTCAGCGATGCGAAGGTATCTGCCGATATTTGCGATATTCTGAACCGCGCCAGCGCCGGAGAAGCGCTCTCTGAAGCCGAGGTTGTGCGGCTGTTCCAAAGCCGGGGGCCAGACTTTGCGGCAGTCACGAAGGCCGCTAACACCCTGCGAGCAAAGCGTTGCGGCGACAGCGTCAGTTATGTGGTTAACCGCAATATCAACTACACGAATATCTGCTATTTCAAATGTCAGTTCTGTGCCTTTTCCAAAGGTAAACTGAGCGAAAACCTGCGCGGCAGACCCTACGACCTGAGCCCCGAAGAAATTGCCCGTCGCTGTACCGAGGCCTGGTCGCGAGGTGCGACCGAGGTGTGTATGCAGGGCGGCATTCACCCGGAATATACCGGCCAGACCTATCTGGACATTTTGGCTACGGTGCGCAGCGCCACGCCGGATATGCATATTCACGCGTTTTCGCCCCTGGAAGTGTGGCAGGGAGCGGCGACTCTGGGGCAGGGCATCGAAGCCTTCCTGCAACAACTGAAAGAGGCGGGCTTGAATACTTTGCCCGGCACCGCCGCGGAAATTCTGGACGACGAAGTCCGTGCCCAAATCTGCCCTGACAAGATCAATACCCAGCAGTGGCTTGAGGTCATGGAAACGGCACACCGCATAGGCCTGCGCACGACGGCGACCATCATGTTCGGTCATGTCGACCGCCTGGAGCACTGGGCTCGCCATCTGTTACGGGTGCGCAATCTGCAGACGCGTACCGGCGGGTTTACCGAATTTGTTCCCTTGCCCTTTGTGGCTTCTGAGGCGCCGGTTTATCTCAAAGGCAAGGCGCGTAAGGGGCCGACCTTCCGGGAGTCGGTGCTGATGCATGCCGTTGCCCGGTTGGTGTTGAACGGTCTGATCAATAATATTCAGGCGTCCTGGGTGAAACTGGGGCACAACGGCGTCGAAGCCTGCCTGAATGCCGGGGTCAACGATGTGGGCGGCACCCTGATGAACGAAACCATCACCCGTGCGGCCGGTGCGACTCACGGTCAGGAAACCTCACCACAGCAGATGGATGCCCTGATACGCGCCATGCAGCGCCAGCCGCGACAGCGCACCACGTTGTATGAACCCGTCCCTGAAGAGCGTGAGCACACCGCCCGGGCGGCGGGGGCTCTGCTCGATGTTATCAACACCCCTGCGCAGAAGTACGAGCGCTCCGGGGGACGTAAAAATCTGGTCAAGAATGCCGCTGACGATCTGATTGCATCGGCCTGAAACTCACCAGTTTGGGCTAGGCGCCAAGGGCGGCAGTCGGCGTAGACTTTTCGGTGTTGCTTGCAACCTGAATTCACGTTCACTGAATATTAATGGAGCCCGCCATGCCTGCTACACCTGATCAAATCAGAGCTGTCATAGACCAGTACGTCCAAGCCTGGAAAACCGGCGACAAGGCCTTGTTGCTGTCCATTTTTGCAGAAGACTGTAGTTGGGAAGATCCGGTAGGCACTCCGGCCTTTGTCGGGCATGAGGGGCTAGAGAAATTCTGGGCTTTTGCTTATCCCCAGGACGCTAGCCGCACACTGACGCCCGTGCCCGAGCAGGTTATTGTCTGCGGCAACGAAGGCATTCTGCGGTTTACGATGCAGGTGCGGGTACCTTCGGAAAATAAAGGCCTAAACCTTCTCGTGACCGACCACTTTGTTTTGAGCGAGGCGGGCAAAATCAAATCGGCTCGGGCGTTCTGGGATGAGGGCTGCGTTTCCTGTCCGGAAGGAATGGAGATGTTCGTTCCGGACATGAGCGAGGCGCATGCCTAGCACTAACTGGGCCAAGCGTTAGCTGCTCCGTTGAGACACAAAAAAGGCCGCTTTCGCGGCCTTTTTTGTATTTAAGGGCTGGTTCAGCGTTTTTCCACCGGGACAAAGTCGCGTTGAGCCGGGCCAGTATAAAGCTGGCGCGGACGACCAATGCGTGAGTTGTCCTTGTGCATCTCGTTCCAGTGAGCGATCCAGCCGGGGGTGCGACCCAGGGCAAAGATAACGGTGAACATGGATGTGGGGATGCCCAGTGCTTTCAGGATAATGCCGGAGTAGAAGTCGACGTTGGGGTAGAGTTTCTTCTCGATGAAGTATTCGTCTTCCAGCGCGATCTTTTCCAGACGGGTGGCGATTTTCAGCAGGGGATCATCGATACCCAGTTCGCCCAGCACCTCGTCGGCTACCTTCTTCATGACGCGAGCACGCGGATCGAAGTTCTTGTAGACGCGGTGACCAAAGCCCATCAGGCGGAAGGGGTCATTTTTGTCTTTGGCGCGAGCGACACACTCGTCAACGCGCGATTCATCGCCGATTTCGTTCAGCATTTCCAGCACTGCCTCGTTGGCACCGCCGTGAGACGGTCCCCAGAGGGCTGCAATGCCCGCGGAAATACAGGCGAAGGGGTTGGCGCCTGTGGAGCCTGCAAGGCGCACAGTCGACGTTGAGGCGTTCTGCTCGTGGTCGGCGTGCAGCAGGAAAATGGTGTCCATGGCTTTGGCCAGGATCGGGTTCACCTTGTACTCTTCGCACGGGTTGCCGAACATCATGTACAGGAAGTTCTCGGAGTAGCTGAGATCATTGCGCGGGTACATGAAGGGCTGGCCGATGGTGTACTTGTAGGTCATGGCCGCCAGGGTAGGCATTTTCGCCATCAGGCGAATCGCCGAAATCTCGCGGTGCTCTTCGTCAGAAATGTCCAGGGAGTCGTGGTAGAAAGCCGACAGGGCTCCCACTACGCCGCACATGATGGCCATCGGGTGAGCATCGCGGCGGAAACCTTTGAAAAAGGTGCTCATCTGGTCGTTGACCATGGTGTGACGGCGCACCGTGCTGGTAAACGCTTCTTTTTCCTGCTTGCTCGGCAGTTCTCCGTAAAGCAGCAGGTAGCAGGTCTCCAGAAAGTCAGACTCGTCTGCGAGCTGCTCGATGGGATAACCGCGGTGCAACAGCACCCCTTTGCCGCCATCGATGTAAGTGATCTTGGACTCGCAGGCTGCGGTGGAGACGAAGCCCGGGTCATAGGTGAAGTAGCCTTCGCCCGTCAACGCACTTACTTCGATTACGTCTGGACCGATAGTACCTGAGTGCACATTCAGGTCGATGGTTTTGCCATCTATCGTCAGACTGGCTTTCTTGTCACTCATTACGACGAGC
>JBFHCW010000170.1:0-5212 GCA_041585035.1 Litorivivens sp. | reverse complement strand
TCGAAGGCGGCGCGGTCCTTAACGGCGACGGGCAGCGACTCACGTTTGCCGAGCTGATCGACACCGCCAGAGATATTGCACCGCCCGAAGACGCGCCGCTTAAACAGACCTCCGAGTTCAGTCAGATTGGCCGTGAAGGCGTGCGCCTTGACGCCTTGGGTAAAGTTACGGGTACCGCAACCTTCGGTATCGACTGCCAGTTGCCGGGTGCAATGACAGCGGTAATGCGCCGCTGTCCGCATTTGGGTGGCCGGGTTCGCTCATTTGATGCCGCCAAAGCCAAAGCGGTTAAGGGTGTTGCAGCGATATTTGAAGTTAACGGCGGTGTCGCGGTCGTCGCCAATGGCTACTGGCCTGCCCGCAAAGCAGCGGATTCTCTGGAGATTGTCTGGGACAAAGGCCCGCTTGCGGGTTTGGATGACGCTGCGCTGCGCCAGCGTCACGATGCTCTGTTGCAGGAAGACGGGCGCGAAATCAGCGAGGAAGGTGAAGCAGACAAGGCAGTTGGCGAGCGTGTTGAGGTGACCTATCGTGCGCCGATGCTTTCCCATAGCCCGATGGAGCCACCGAATGCGCTGGTCAACGTGACAGATGACAAGGTGGAAGTCTGGACCGGTACTCAGGTGCCCGACACGGTCATCGGGGTGGTAGCGGCCGCACTGGAGCGTCCACGCGAGCAGATTATCGTGCACAACCAGATGCTCGGTGGCGGTTTTGGCCGCCGTTTGGTGCCGGACTATATCGTCGAAGCCGCCCGTATATCGGCGAAAACCGGCAAGCCGATCAAAATGGTCTGGAGTCGAGAAGACGACATCCAGCACGACTACTATCGCCCGGCAGCGACTACGGCAATGTCAGCAACGATCGATAAGGGCGAAGTCACCAGTTTTACCGCGAAGACCGTGGTGCCCAGCATTATGTCGCAGCTTATGCCGATCTTTGCCGAGGCATCTATGCCCGAGTGGCTGCCGCCGGCGATTCCCCGCAGCCTGGGCGGTCTGCTCAAGCATGTCGACACCTCAATGGCGGAAGGTATCAGTCACACAGGCTATCACTTCCCTTATATGAAAGTCTCGGCAGTGCACGATGATACGCCGATCCCCGTTGGATTCTGGCGGTCCGTCGGGCATTCCCAGAATGCCTTTTTCACCGAGAGCTTCATCGACGAGCTCGCTCACCGGGTGGGGCAGGATCCCGTAGCATTTCGTATGCAGCACATGTCACCCGATTCGCGTCGCTACGGCGTGCTGAAGATGGCCGCCGAAAAGGCCGTTTGGGGGCAGACAGCGCCGGGCCAGTTTCAGGGTGTTGCCGCCCATGACAGTTTTCATACCTCGGTCGCCCAAGTGGTTACAGCCTCGGTGAAAGATGGTGCGATCAAAGTGCACCGTGTGGTGTGTGTGGTCGATTGCGGTCTGGCGGTTAACCCCGACGTGGTGCGCTCGCAAATGGAAAGCGGTATTGTGTTTGGCCTGACCGCGGCCCTGAAAGGGGCGATTACACTTGAAGACGGGCGGGTAATGCAGAGCAACTTCCATGATTACCCCATGCTGTCGCTGGCAGAAACCCCCGAAATCGAGGTGCATATCGTACCTTCGCAGAGTGCGCCGACGGGGGTTGGCGAACCCGGTTTGCCGCCAGTGGCTCCCGCTTTGGCCAATGCCGTTTTTGCGGCTACCGGACAGCGTCTACGCGAGCTGCCACTGCGGCTTGTCTAAGGCTGGCACCGCGGGACTAACCAAGGAATAGCATGAGAGATATTCAGTACCCCTTTGAAAATACTCCCGAAGTTGGTAAGTGGATAGCGGTCGCTGAGGGCATTTACTGGCTGCGCATGCCGCTGCCGATGGCTCTGGATCACATCAATCTTTACGTCCTTGAAGACCGCGACGGCTGGTGGATCATCGACACCGGCATGGGGCTGGATGCCACCCAAGAGGCCTGGCAACAGTTATTCGACGGGCCGATGCAGGGCAAACCGGTACTGGGCGTTATTGTCACTCACATGCACCCAGACCACGTGGGTCAGGCGGGCTGGCTGTGCGACACGTGGCGTGCGCCGCTGTATATGAGCTTTGGCGAGTATTACAACGCCCGGACCTTTTCAGCTTCTGACTTCGGCACTATCTCTTGGACGACACACGCTTTTTATACCGCTGCGGGGGTATCGGAGGATTACCTGGAGCGGGTTCGGGCGAAATTCAAAGGCTTCGGCAATATTGTGACGCCGATGCCCATGGCCTTTAACCGACTCAGCGAAGGCGATGTGCTAACCATCGGCGGTCGCGACTGGCGGGTAATGATTGGCAGCGGTCATTCGCCCGAGCATGTCTGTCTGTATAACGAGCGTGACAACCTGCTGTTTTCAGGTGACCAGATCATCCCTCGTATTACCAGCAACATCAGCGTCATGCCCTCAGAGCCCAATGCTAACCCCCTGAAACGCTGGCTTAACTCGCTGCAGCGCTTCAGCCGGGATCTGCCTGACGATACCCTGGTGTTCCCCGCACACAACACACCGTTTTACGGTGTTCAATCGCGGCTAAGCTACCTTCAGGAGCATCACCAGGATCACCTTGAGGCGGTCGAAGAAGCGTGCATCGAGCCGAAGAAAGCGATCGAGATGCTGGCGGTGCTGTTTGACCGGGAAATTGGTGTTGCCCAGATGAATCTCGCACTGGGCGAGGCGATCGCACACCTCAACTATCTTATTGAGGCCGGGCGCTTGTCCTGCAGCAAGGATGAAGACGGTGTGAACTGGTACCAGACCATCGACAAATCAGTGGCCAAGCGAGCCAACAGAAGCCATCATAAAGACGCTGTGCCGATGGAGGTCTGAATGGCATGTATATTCTGCGCCATTGCGGAAGGGTCCGCACCTGCGCACAAGGTCTATGAGGATGACCAGTTACTGGCATTTCTGGATTTGTTCCCGGCCCACCGGGGGCATCTTCTGATTATTCCAAAGCGCCACAGTGAC
This sequence comes from Litorivivens sp., assembly GCA_041585035.1. Taxonomy (GTDB): domain Bacteria; phylum Pseudomonadota; class Gammaproteobacteria; order Pseudomonadales; family Spongiibacteraceae; genus Litorivivens. Next base: position 2,232 of record JBFHCW010000170.1, on the reverse strand, counting down.
GATATTTTCACTGCAGATCCATCCGATATCGCCGCCGTTGCCAGATTATCGGTGCCATTGGCGCGGGTGCTGGATCGTGTTGTAGGAGGCGATGGCCTCGGTGTGCACCAGCTCAACCGGGCCGCAGCCGGACAGACCGTGTTTCACTATCATATGCACCTGATTCCGCAAACGGAGGGCAGGGCGCTTAATATTCATGGCCGGGCCCGCGGTGATGACGGGGAGCTGGCTGAGCTGGCGCAAAGTCTCAGCAGTGCACTCAAAGCTGAAATGGAGGCCCCCTGTGAAACGACGTGATCTGATCCAAATGAGCGATGAGGAAGTGTGGAATTTCATCGCCGGACAGAAAAATGCCCAGCTGGCCACCAACGGCAAAGATGGCTGGCCACATATGACCACACTGTGGTTTGCTGTTGATGATGGGGACATCGTGCTGGAAACCTTCACGAAATCCCAGAAAGTAAAAAACCTTGAGCGGGATAATCGGGTTACAGTGCTGTTTGAAAGCGGCACGGAATACGAAGATCTTAAAGCCGCCGTTGTCTACGGGCGGGCGGAACTGATCCGCGACCCGGAAGAAGTTCACCGTCTCCATATGGCCGTGCTGATACGCAACAACACACGGGATTACCCCGAAGACATGCTGGTCGAAGCCACACGCAGCATGGTCCCAAAGAAGACGGCGATACGTATAATTGCAGAGCGCATAGTCAGCTGGGATCACAGTAAACTTGACGTGGCATACTAATTATAAAAATACTTGTGGAAACAAACTATTGGGAAGTAAAGTGAAAGAACAGCTAGACTATAGGCCATATGAGCATATTGGGGTGGTCAACTCTCTTTTATGACTAAGATTCTCGCTATCGACGACACACCCTATAACCTTGATATCCTCAAGAATGGTCTGGAGGACGAGGGGTTCGATATGGTTACCGCGCAAAGCGGTCGCGAGGGGCTGGCTTTACTCGATCAGGAGCTGCCGGACCTGGTGCTGCTGGATATCGGCATGCCCGAGATGGACGGTCATCAGGTGCTGCAGCAGATTCGTCTGAGTGACGAGCACGCCGAACTCCCCGTTATCATCCTGACAGCCAATACTGAGGACAGTAACCTGGCGCGCTGCCTCGAATCCGGTGCCAACGATTACGTCACCAAACCCTTCAGTTTTACCGCACTGGTAGCGCGGATCAATAACGTCCTGCGCACCCAGAAAGACACCATTCAGCTGAGCCGCGACGTTGAGAAACTGCGAGACCTCGCTTATCGCGATGAAATGACCGGCCTGCTGAATCGCCGGGCATTTTTTGATCGTGCCAACGCTGAATTCGAGATGGCAAAATCGTCAAAGGAGCCTTTGTCGGTCGCTATTCTTGATATTGACCATTTCAAGTCAATCAATGACGAATATGGCCACCCCAAGGGTGACGAGGTACTGAAAGCCTTTGGTAAGCTGCTCAAGGGCAGTCTCCGGCTGCACGACATCGTCGGACGGATCGGCGGTGAAGAATTTGCCGTCTGTCTGCCTAATTCCCAACCCATGAACGCCTATGGAACCTTTGAGCGCTTGCGCACCCGGCTGAGCAAAGAGCATCTGCTAAGTGACGACAAGGGCGAGCTGCGCCCGGTCACTGTCAGCATTGGCATCGTTGGCCTGACCGATCAGAAAGAGCTCGACAGCCTGATGATACTGGCCGACATGGCCTTGTATCGGGCGAAGAACCAGGGCCGAAATCGCACTATCGTCGAGACCGGCGTCATCAACTGAACCTTCCCCACCCGAACCAAGTGACCGGATTTGCGTGTATATCTGACGTAGTTTGCTATTGAGGCAGAATGCTCCGTTGCGCAAAAATACGGGCAATTCTTGGCGTTTTGTTGCGCTGAACAACGATAACGAGGACGTTACCCATGCCAATGCCCACCGATTTCCCGATCATCGACTTGATGCTCAATGTGCCCGGCGAAGACAACAGCCAGTGGTATGAATTCATGAAACCTTTGCTCATGGATCAGGAAAGCCGGGAGATGTTCAAGTTCCCCGCGCAGTACATGTTCAAGGATGTACCGCAGGTCGGCGGAAAAGATGATTACATTGCCTATACCGTCGAGCAGATGGACAAGCATGGCATTCAGCGCGCCATGCTGGGGATTGATGACCATAATGTCGTCGCAAAAGAAGCCCTGAAGCGCTTCCCCGAGCGATTCTTTGCCGCCTACGAAGCCAATCCC
>JBFHCW010000169.1:0-5237 GCA_041585035.1 Litorivivens sp. | reverse complement strand
CAGTTTATGGACGGTAAAACCGTTGTGCTCACCGGCCCTACATCGGGCCTCGGGCTGGCCGCGGCTTGCGAGTTTTCCCGGCTTGGCGCCAAATTGGTACTGGTCGGGCGGGACCGCGAACGACTGCAGGCCGCCCGCAGCACTGTGCTGGAATTCAGCGGCGCTGACCTCTCCACGGTCGATCTCTATGAGGCTGAACTGTCGCTGTTGGGAGAGGTGTCGCGGGTGGCAGACGAGATTCTGGATGCCTATCCCTCCATTGATGTGTTAGTGAACAATGCCGGTGTATTGCCGTTAAAACGGGAAGTCACGGCAGAGGGGCACGAACTGACTCTGGCGGTGAACTGCCTGGCGCCGGTATTGCTGATGCGTCGGCTTCTGCCAGCACTGAGTAGCGGCAGTCGGGTCATCAACGTGGCGTCCGGCGGCATGTATCTGAGTGGGGTTAATCTGGCTGATATCGAATCCGAAAGGGGGTTTGACGGTGCCAAGGCCTACGCGCAGGCCAAGCGGGCTTTGGTGACACTCACTGAAATGTACGCAAAAGAATGGGCGTCACAAGGCATCGACTGCAACAGCATGCACCCCGGCTGGGCTTCAACACCGGGGGTCGCGAAATCCTTGCCGGCCTTCAACAAAGCGCTGGCATCGCGCCTTCGAGACGCCAGAATGGGGGCCGATACGGTGGTTTGGCTTGCGGCCTCAGAAGAGCTGCGGGGGCAGAGTGGTGCGTTTTGGTTTGATCGCGAGCGGCACCCTGTCAATGTCTTGCCTGGGAAGGCGCTCTCGCCGAAGCGTGCGCAGGCCTTGAAGGTCTGGGTTGAAGGTGCGTTGTCGGCCTATCTGCGGTTGGGGAATAACCGGGCCGCGTGAGCGTCTGCGGGGGCGTCAGTCGACGGTGCGTCCCTGATCCACGTTATACACCGCGCCGTGCACTGCCCGTGCCTCATCCGAGGCAAGAAAGGCAATGGTGCTGGCAACATCCTCCGCTTCCATGAAACCGCGCGCCGTTCCGGAGCGCATGATCAGGTCGAAATCCATATCTTCAGCGAAGGCGATAGTCTGAATCTGCGGTGTATTCATGCCGCCCGGACACACCGCGTTTACCCGCACGCCGCTGTTGATATATTCCAGCGCCAGCGCGCGCGTGAGTCCGATCAGGCCATGTTTGGCTGCACAGTAGCTCGCAGAATAAGGCTGGCCCTGAGACGAGGCGAGTGAGCCGACGTTGATGATATTGCCGTTGCTTTTCAGCAGCTCGGGCATCGCAGCCTGAGACAGAAAGAAGGGGGCGTTCAAATTGATGGCCAGATCCTGCTGCCAGTCATCGACACTGATACTCTCAGTGTGGCGAAAGCGGTGGACGCCGGCCACGTTCAGCAGGATATCCAGTTTGCCAAACTTCGCGATGGCCGCCGCAACGGCTTTTTGGCAGTTGTCTGCTTGCGATAAATCGCAGGCAACGTGTACAAGGCGCTCACTGCCCGCCTCGCTTTGCAATTGCTGCAATTTCTCTGGTGAGCTGGCAACAGCCATCACCTGAGCACCCTCTGACAAGAGTCTCAGGGCGCAGGCTCTTCCCAGCCCGGAGGAGGCGCCGGTAATCAGCGCCACCTTGTCGGTAAAACGGCCGCTGTTCATCAGGACGAGGCTTTGATAATGCGCCACAGCAGGCCGGGGAAGAAGCGACGCAACCAGGTGAGAATTTTTGCTTCAGCGCCGGGGTAGAGGAATTCTTTGCCTTTGGCGATGGCTTTTTCTACTTCGTCGACAATGAACTCGGGGCTGGCCAAGCGGCCCTTGTCACGAGATTCACGAATGTTTTTGGTCTGTACGGCCTGTTCGATCAATGGGGTGTTAACCATCGGCGGGTTGACCGCGAGAATGTGGACACCGCTGCCACGATTTTCATGAATCAGCACTTCGGCAAAGGCGTTGGTGGCCGCCTTGGTAGCGTTGTAGGCACCCAGCTCAGGTGCCATCACATAACCGGCAATGGAGCCGTAGATGACAATCAGTCCGCGTTTGCGGGCCTGCATGAGAGGCAGTACTACTTTGGTCAGATGAACCGTGCCATTGTAGTTTATGCTCATCATCTTGGTGATCAGGTCCGCCGGCATGTCAATCAACGCTCCGGAAGGCATGATCGCAGCACAGTGAGTCAGCTGGTCGATGGGGCCGAGCGATGCCTCTATCTGCTCGATCACTTCACGTACTTGCTTGAGATCCGATACGTCACAGCGGTAGGCGGTCAGATTGTCAGATTCGGCGGCGGTACTGGCCAGCGCCTCTTCGTTCATATCCAGAATAGCGACCTTGACACCACGGGAGGCCAGTCGCAGTGCCGTAAGCCTGCCCATGCCACTGGCGCCGCCGGTGACAACCGCGATTTTCACATCTGTACTCATGATGGCTTAAACTCAATTTGACCTTGTTATGGCTGCAGTCTGCCACAGGCAACAGGTGACCCTAAATGAAGATTTATCCACCTCCATTCGACGTTTCCAATACCGCTGGGACTGGTCATAATGTCGCAAAGGAGATAACACCCCCATGCGTATAGAACCTGAAGTCAGCGAATTACTTGCCAGTATTTACGAAGGGCCGCTGGAGGCGGAGCCGTGGCATTCCTTTCTGGGTAAACTGCGCAAGCTGATGGGCGGGAATTCAGCGACATTGGTGCTCAAACCCCCATCCAGTGGTGACCGGGGCGTGCTGCGGATCGACGGCGGCTCTCTGGAGGGCATTGCCCGCTATCAGGAGAGTTTCTTTGCGATGGATCCGTTTCTGCATATTCCGCCCGGTGAGGTTAAATCCCTGCTGGAATTGGTGCCCGAGGAAGAGTGGGTGGAAAGCGAGCTCTATAAGGTCTGCATGGAACCGGCGGGTCTCTATGACAGCCTCGGTGTGGATATGTCGATACCGGGCGAGATGGAGGGTGGGCTGCGGGTAACGCGGGACAAAGCGTCGCCGCGCTTTACCGACGATGATAAGGCCCTGATGTCGCAGATTGTCGATCACCTGATGCGTGCCATCCGCATTCACGTGCGCATGAACAAGATCGAATCCGAGCGCGCGCTCTATGCCGGTGCGGTGGATCAGCTGTCGCTGGCAACCATTTTGCTGGACGAGAACGGGGCGGTTCTGTCCTGTAACCGGATGGCCGAGCAGTTGCTGGCGCGAGAGCCGGATCTGAATGTGGTCAATGGTTATCTTCAGGTTGGCGACGAAGCCACCACCAACGAGTTACAGCGTTTGATCGGATTGGTGCTGGAGCAGCAACAGCACGGCGGCCCGGCGGTGATCGAGGCCATGCGCATTCAGCGCGATGCCGACTATGCCGATCTGGGCGTGGCGGTGAGACCGGTACCGATGAACGAATGGTCTGAGGGACGCTCAGTGCCAACCGTCGCGATCTTTATCAGCGACCCGGATTTTGGCGCGGAAGCCCCGGTGCAGGTCATCACCCGTCTGTTCGGTTTTACACCGACGGAGGCGCAGTTGTCGCTGCTGCTGGCGGAGGGTTTGAGCCTCGATGAGGCTTCTCAGGCGCTGGGCATCAGCCGCAATACCGCCCGGACCCATTTGCGTTCGGTCTTCAACAAAACCGGGGTCAGCCGTCAGACTTTACTGGTACGGCTGATCCTGAAAAGTGTTGCGCAGCTGGCCTGGGAGGGTAGCTAGTCGAGGGCGTGGCCGCTTATTGACGACATTGTCACATAAATGTAACCATTGCCGGCGTTTTGGGGACTTGCGCCGGGGTGCGGTGCAGCGCGTTGGATAATGTGATGAAAAAAATAATAGCTGTCTGTCTGTTTGTCGTCCTTCCTTTTATTTCTGCCTGTAACGAGAGCTCCTCTTCCACCTCGAGCTCGACTATTCAGTCAGATATTGTGACCGAATCCTTTGTCAACGATGCCGCTTCGGTTCTGGCGGACTACGCGATGCCTCAAGCGCTGGAACCGAATTGCACGCCGGATGAAGCGTTCAATCTGCCGTTACCGTCGGCGTTTATGGTTTACCGGCGCAGCGAAACGGCGCCAAAACGGCTGGTGGTGTTCGCCCATGGTATTGGCCATGAAGTCAGTGCCTCCTGGGTGCCGCATATGCGGCGCCAGATACAGGCTGCACGGTTTCTGCCGCAAAACCCGGGTAACGTGGTCTTTCTCAGCACCAATTACCGCGATAACTTCGGCTTTCCCGCCCTGCGTGGTGCCCATGACACGATTGCCGCCACCTTACAGGTGTTGGAACGGTTCCCCTCCATTGAAACGGTCTACCTGATGGGGGTTTCCATGGGCGGATCTGTTTCGGGTACGGCTATTGCTGAATCCATCGACCTGCAAAGCGGTGGTGGGCGCTTCAGCGATGTGAAAGAACCCCTGTTCGATTACTGGATTACCGTCGAAGGGGTCAGCAATCTTATAGAAACCTATTCTGAGGCCCAGGCTGCCGTTCAAGCGGTAGATAACGATACGGCAAAAAGGGCAGTTGACGGTATAGAGCGCGATACCGGCGGCACACCGGCGCAATGCCCACACGCCTATACCCGTCGCTCTCCCATGTATCATGCGGCGACGATGCAGGCGGGCGGTTTGAAGGCGGCGACCGTTATACATCCGGTGAACGATGGGCTCGTCCCGCACAACCAGGGGCGGCAGATGGCGGCGGCCTTGACCACGGCATTGATTCCCACGCAGTTTTTCACCATTACCCGTGTGCACCCCTGGCAGGACGCAGGGAGTACCGGTACCGGGACTCTGCAGCTTGGTGATGCTGATCCCTATCTGAATCTGGCGGGGCATGCCTCGGAAAGCGATCCCTTCCACCCGGTGATGATGACGGCCTTTCAGCAGCTGCTGAAAATGCTGGACGGTAGCTACAATGAAACCGTACCCTACTTCGAGTGTATTGTAGACCCTGAAATCCCTGCCGATAGCTGTCAGGTCGACCAGTTTCAGTAGCCGGACACGCGTTTCAATCCGGCGGCTCCAACGCCTGTTGGAGTGCGTTCGGCGCACGGGGTTATAGATCAAAGGTAGAGATTTTATGTCCCCAACTCGGGTGCAGTGGCACGCCGACGCCGAACAGGTTGTTGACACCCTGATTGAAAAACTGGGCAAGACGCTGATTGTGGCCTTGCCGCTCGGGCTCGGCAAACCAGTGCCACTGGTAAATACCCTTTACGCCCGCGCAAAGCGCGACAACTCTCTCAAGCTAACCTTTCTGACCGCGCT
>JBFHCW010000168.1:0-5239 GCA_041585035.1 Litorivivens sp. | reverse complement strand
GGTAGCGGCCGCCCTTGGCCCGCGCCTGCTGGATCAGGTCGTCGGTGGCATCCACACCAATGCACGTGATGTTGTGAGCGGAGAGTGCGCGACACAGCCAGCCTTCGCCACAGCCGATATCCAGCAGCGAGTCGGGGCTGAGGCTGAGCAGGGTTTCTGTAATGGCGTTATTGGTCAGCGTTTCGCGGCTGGCAATCTGGCGCTGGCGCACGGCTTGAGTCCAGGGGGCGGCATTTATCCGCCATGAGGACAGTATGGCTTGTTCCTGATGAGCGTCCCCCCGGCTCATTCAGCGGATCCCGCGAAGAAAGTCCGTGATTGCCCGGTTGGTTTCGCTGGCTTGATCGACGTTGACCCAATGCTCGGCGCTGTCGATGGCGACAACCTTGGCCTGCGGTATCAGTTTCTCGGCCTGACGGTGATGGTAGTAAGGGAAGCTACTGTCCTGGCGGCCCCAGATAAACTGCACGGGTATGTCTGTTTTACCGAGTTTTTGCCAGCCGGCGGTGTAGTCGAGCACCGGCGAATAGCGCAGGGTCGAAAGAGCGGCACGTTTCACACCAGGATAGCGCTGGTAGACCTTCCAGTAAGCCTTGGCCCAGGGGTTGTCCTCCTGATTAAGCAGGTAGCTGTCGAGTTTGGATAACAGCAGGGGCTTGCCTGCATAGTAAAAGATATACTCGCCGAGAAAAGGCTTGCGGGCCCATTCCTGCGCCGCGTTTTTGTCATCGGGCCAGCCGGCGGGGCCGGTGAGCGTCAGACTTTTGACCTGATCCGGGTGGTGCAGCGCGAAGTCGCTGGCGATGACGCAGCCGAAGGACGCGCCGATCAGGTGCATGGGTTTTGTAATCCCGAGGGTATCGCGCAGTGCGGTTAACTGCTCACGGAACAGTGCCAGGGTGTGCGGTTTCAGTGGCCGGTCGGACAGGCCGCGGCCAAACAGGTCGTAGGCTACGACCCGGTAGCCGGCATTGACCAGCGCTTCTATATTGGGTTCCCAGGTTTCAAGATAGCCATTGAAGCTGTGAATCAATACCACAACCGGGTCTTTGCTTTTCCCCCAGCTCTGATAACGGGTAATCCCGCTTTCTGAGGCCGCGAGCGATAGATTTCGCTCTTGCCGGTAGTCAATCAGTGGCTGGTGATTTTCTAGCTGGGGTGCCAGCAGCGGCAGCACCAATAACACCGCGATAATCAGAAACCCTAATACTAAGCGCAAGACTCAACCTCCCTGGTCATGCCGGGGAGTATAACGAGAAAAATGCGCAACTGCTTAGTGTCTGAGGCTGATTATCCGATGACGGAGAGCGTTATCAGTAACCGCACATTTCCGGCAGATACGCGCTACAGCCTTCATTCAGCCAGGGTTTGCCCGGAAGGGGTCTGCGAGGTGCGGTGTGCAGGCGTGAGTCCAGTTCATCCACCACTTCGGCCCAGTCGGCGTCGTCGCTGATGGCTTCGCGCAGAAAGTCAGCCTGTGCCGATGACCAGAACGTGGCATCCTGCAGGCAAACGCGATCCGGGAGTGGTTGATGAGACTGGATGAAGCTCTCAATGTCTTTGTCACCGTCAGGCAATCCAAGTTGCCTGAAAAGTGAATTGATGCTGTGAACACCGGGTTCCATGGAAGACTTCCTCGTTCTCAGTGGTAGCATCACCGATGGTAGCAAAAAGGTTCGGCCTCGGTCGGATCGAAGTGGTCTATGCTGGGCGTTTCTTATAATGCCCGGTTACAAGTCATCTGGTTTGGGAGAAGCGAATGGATTCAACGCTGTTACTGCCGCGTGTATTGCGCGTGGGTGCTGGCGCACGACACGAGATCGGCGATGTCTTGCAGAGCCTGGGACTGAGCAGGCCCTTTCTGGTCGTCGATGAATTCCTGAAGACGCAGGGGCATGCCGAGGCCCTGGAGCAGACGCTAAGCAAGAAGGGGATGTCGCTGCGCATCTTCTCGGGGGTGGTTCCCGACCCCACCACGGATTCCATTGATGCCGGATTGGCCCTGCTTAAGGGCGGTAACCACGACGCGATTATCGCACTGGGCGGTGGCAGCGCCATCGACACGGCCAAGTTCATCGCCGTCATGGCGACCCGCGAGGGTAAATTGCGGAACTACAAGGTGCCTGCCACCCTTGATAGCGGATTGCCGGTGATCGCCATTCCTTCCACTGCGGGAACCGGTTCTGAAGCGACCCGCGCGGCGGTGGCCACAGACTCGGAAACCCAGGAAAAGATGCTGTGCATGGGGCTGGGACTGATGCCCGTGGCCGCGCTGGTGGACTACGAGTTGTCGATGACCATGCCTTATCGCCTGACCGCGGATGCGGGACTGGACAGTCTGTGTCACGCCCTCGAAGCCTACGTCAGCCGGAAGGCGAACCCCTTCACCGATCCGATTGCACTGAGCTGCATGCGCAGCATTGTCGAGAACCTGCCCCGCGCCTGCGCCGAGCCAGACAATCGGGCCGCGCGTGAGGCAATGATGCTGGCGGCTACTCAGGGCGGTATCGCCTTCTCGAATGCTTCGGTCACCTTGATTCACGGCATGAGCCGCCCCATTGGCGCACATTTTCATGTGCCACACGGTTTGAGCAATGCGATGTTGCTGCCGGAGGTTACAGCCTGGTCAGTGTCGGGGGCCACGGAGCGCTATGCAGAAAGTGCCAAGGCGATGGGTTATGCGAGTCAGTCGGACGCGGCGGCCGTTGCAGCAGACAAGCTGGTTGAAGGCTTACGCCGCTTGTGCGCAGATCTGGAGGTGCCGTCACCGGGCAAATTTGGTATTGCGGAAAAACAGTGGAAGTCGCTGATGCCGTTGATGGCGGATCAGGCACTGGCCTCAGGCTCGCCTGCAAATAATCCGAGGGTGCCAGAGCGCGATGAGATTATTGGCTTGTACGAAAGGGTCTGGGCGGCTGCTTAGTCAGCATGACCTGCCCAGACCTGACAGACAGAGAATAAAACCTAGAAGCGCATGCTTGCGCCGAGGTTGATACCACCGATCTCGACATTGTCGTCGTCATACAAGGAGATGTACTCCCCGAACAGGTCGATGCCGTTGTTCAGGCGAGCGCTGATACCGATACCGTAGCTGATATCGTCATCATCTTCATCGCCGAAGTTAGTGTCGACAGTTGTTTCTGCGAGACCGAGCAAGCCGTACACAGAAATCACGTCTGAAACGGGGAGGATGGGTTTCGCGTAGATGCCGATGTAGTCTTCGATCTCAACGTCTATGCCGTTTTTGCTGTCATCACCGACACCAAAGCCAAGCCGTCCTTCCAGTGCGAAGTTGGGGTTGAACTTGCCACCAAAGGCCAGATTCAGGGTTGGTGTGTCAAAGTCGGTGCTACCGACCTCGGTTTCGAACAGGCCGTAGGACGCACTGCCATAGAGTTCGGGTTGGTTTTGTTGGGCGCTTGCGCTTGCGGCGATTAAACCGGCGGCGGCAAAACAGAGAATGTTTTTCATAGTGGCTCCTCCACACGACATTGAATTGCTGCGGGGATACTGCCTCACAATAGTGCAAATTACAGTTCGAATATTTGTTAATTTGCCTGTTAGATGGTGGGGAACTGATTGAAAACTAGAGCTTTATCACACTTTTTCTGACGCAGGGGCTGCAGCCGGGGGGTGCCCGGCTGCGAGAGGCTTAAAAAGTCTTTCGAACTTCCACGCCATAGAAGCGCGGATCACCCAGAGCCTGCGCAAAGGTGCCGATAGAGTCCCCTGTGGCTACCGCGCCGATTTCATAGCGCTCGTCGGTGGCATTTTTGACATAGGCTGACACCGTAAGATCGTCTTCGTTATTGGCCCAGGTCAGGCGGGCATCCACCAGCGTATAGGGCTCGGAGTAAACGCCTTCCGGGTTGGTGTGGCGAACATCCCAGGACCCGTTGTCGAAGCCCAGATAGATTTCGCTTTTATAGCTGAAATCCAGCCGGGGCGTGAACAGACCTACCGGCGTCACAAAGGTGTATTGCATGCCCAGCGAGGCGGTCTGCTCCGGCGATACCGGAAACTGTTCGTCGCTGCGATCAATCGTCACACTCTGTCCGCGGACGGCCAGCGCGGCGAGATCCTGATCCAGAAACTCGTTGAATTTGTAGTTGTTGTTGCTGTAGCTGAAAGTAATCATCGCCTGTGGACTGGGGAGCCACATCAGTTCCATTTCACCGCCTTCAATCATCGATTTACCGGCGTTCTGAGACGTCACCACCAGCGTGTTGGCGGAGTCTGTTTTTACCGTAATCAATTGCATGTCTTCGAAAATCATCGAATACAGGGCAACGTTCAGTCGTACGGAGCGCTCAAAGGCGTCGATCTTGAAACCGATTTCCCGGTTTTCCAGTTTTTCGGGCTCAACCACCACAAGGCCATCCTGGCCGCTGGGTTCCAGAAAACCCGATTTAAACCCGTTGCTCCAGGTGGCGTAGAGCAGCAGCGAATCCAGTGGGCCTTCCTCAAGCCAGTCGCTCGGCACAAACCAGGACGCTGATGCCATGGGAGTAAACTGGCGGAACGTGGCGTCGCGCTCGTCGACTTTGGGTGACAGCAGGGGCGAGCCAATATTGCCGTCACCGCCTACGGCGCTTTTGAGAATCTCATTGGCGATGCGAATGGGGTCCTGCGCCCATAGGCCGTTAAAGGTGTGTATGGCCAGATCGGGGTATAGGGTATTAAAGCGCGGGTCGGCACCCACGATGGCGCTGACGGCTGCGTTGTCGGCTATCTGTGTTGTGAGCGTGGACTCGCGGCGCTCCTCGGTATAGCGCCCGCCCACGGTCAGCTCCAGATTTTCGGTGATGTGCCAGGTAGCCTGGGTGAATATTGCGCTGGTGTACCCGTCGATATCAAACTCCTGCAGGGTGTCGAGAGGCAGTATCGCAGCGACAATGGGAAGCGGGGTTCCAACAAGCTGCGGTATCAGTGTCGGAGGCAGCCCTGCAAATTGGGCACCGAGCAAGCCCGCAAGCACGACACCGTCTGCGCCAATAATGGGGTCAGACGTCAGGAAGGTTTCCGACTTGTATTCGTGTTGCCAGAACACGCCGGCCGTGTAGTCGAGCCGGCTGTCCAGAACACTGCCATTAAGCTGAAATTCGACCGTCAGCGATTCCTGATCGCCCTCGCCGAGAATCACGGCTTTCTGATACTCCTCGGGACCGGCATCGTCACTGTTGGTTTGAGGGCCGGTTTTCAGTGCGTCACGCCAGCCGAGAATAGCCTTGAGATCGTG
>JBFHCW010000167.1:0-5241 GCA_041585035.1 Litorivivens sp. | reverse complement strand
GCAGTGCATGTGCTGGTCCATGCTGGTGCGATAAATCGACCAAAGTTACCGATATCACGGGTTTTCTCATGTGGCACTGTTCTTGCTGAAAGACTACACGCATTTGCTGCCAGTTTTACAAATGGCCAGCAAACAACAGGTTTGTCGCTGCTTGGCGATAGGCGGCAAGTAGTCAAAGTGGAGTGCGTATGAAGTTACATTATCTGGTCCTGATAGCGGCCATGATTTTACTGGTCGGGTGTAATGACGGTGGTAGTTCCAGTTCGCCGCCAGCGACACCGGCCCCGGAGCCAGAGCCATTTGTTGACGAGAACGACAATGGGATCAGCGACCAGCGTGAATTTGAGCTGGTCGAGGCGACTATGGCGGATGTCCATGCGGTGCTCGCCGGTGACATGGTGGCTGAGGATGGCGAGCCACTGACGTGTGTGGATATCACACAGATGTATATAGATCGTATTCTGGCCTATAACGATACGCCGCAGGAGAGTGGTGGACTGCCCATCCTGGGGGTTCTGGCTATTATGCCTAACGCTCTGCAGCAGGCGACAGTTCTGGATGCGCTGTACGAGCGCGACCGTGGAATTGGTAATCGCTTTCTGCACTGTATGCCGGTGCTTTTGAAAGACAACTACGACACCTTCGACTATCCCACCACTCAGGGCTCCTACTCGATGCTCGGACATCAGGCCGGTGTAGATGCGCATTCAGTGGATGGTTTGCGTCAGGCGGGTGCCGTCATTCTCGGCAAGGCCAATCAGGACGAGTTTGCCTATTTCACCACCGGTTTTTCTGCTCGGGCCATTCAGGTTCGCAACCCCTACAATACGGCCGAGAGTCCGGCGGGTTCATCATCGGGCACCGGTGCCTCAATCGCAGCGAATTTTGCGCTGGGTGGTACGGGGTCCGATACCTGTCAATCCATTCGGCACCCGTCTTCGGTTAACGGGCTGGTGGGTATTCGACCGAGCCTCGGGGTGATTTCCCAGCACGGGATTTACCCGCTGTCGCACGAACGTGATACCGGCGGTCCGATGACACGCACTGTAGCAGACGCTGCGCTGATGCTCAGCGCGATGGCAACCTTCGATGCGCGCGACCCGAAAGCAGCCTGGTTTCCTGCGGATAAGCGTCCGGGAGACTACACCCAGTTCCTGGACAGGGATCAGTACGGTGTGGCGGGACGAAATATTGGTGTGTTGAGAGATCTCGGTGGCAGTACCTCGGTGACAGGTACTGGTACCCAGGGCGAGCTGATCGATGCGGCGATAGAGCATCTCAAAGCGATGGGGGCGAACATTTACGATGTCTACCTGCCGGATTTTGCGAGTCTCGGGGCGGGTTCACGGCACTATGATATGAACCAGTATTTTGCCGGGTTTGAAGCCGAGGGGGGCTCCAGCCCGCGTCGGTGTGTCTCCAGTACTCAGGCGACAGAAACCCATGGTCGTGATGATTGCGCCGGTATTGACGGTATTGTCGAAACCGGTCGGGTAGGGCCGAGAACCGCGGGTTTGGTTGCACTGACCGCCCTGGATAGCCCCGATTTGGCACCTTCGGAGTCGCAATTGCAGGCGATTCGCGATATGCGTGCCTACGTGACCGGCGTTATGGATGCCATTACCGATGAGAACGGCGCTCTGGTCCGCGACGAGTTTGGCGAAACCATCAGTGTCGATGCGCTGATCCTGTCACCCGGGCCGACCGGGGGTCGCACCTGCGACTTTGGTTCTACCACGCAGATGGGGTCGATCGTTGTGCCGGTAGGCTTTGATGAATCTGTTGGCGTGCCGCGCGGGATGGAGTTTTTTGTCCGACAGTTTGACGAAGGAACCGGCATTGGCATTGCCTACGATTTTGAACAGGCGACCCTGCATCGCAAACCGCCGGTAATTAGCCCCGCACCCGGTGGTGAGAATGGCACTATTGCTGAATTCAACGCGAGACAGCGCGCCGCCATCGCGACCTATGCCGAGCAACCGCCTGAAAATGTTGATCCGGCGCACTACATCGAGGTGCTTGAGGCGTTGGCCGGCCCCACAGGTGAATAGGCCTGATACCTGACGGTGTAATTCCGTCGCTGCCCGGCGGCGGGGTTTCACCAATGTGGGTGAGGAAATAACCTGCAAATACTGCCATGCTGTCCCGACGACAATAAAAACAGGGGCAGACATGAAGCTCGGGCTTTTTATCGACTACGCTGCGTCAAAAATCACTATTCCCCTTACGCTGGTTCAACGAGCAGAGGCGCTGGGCTTTGACTCTGTTTGGACGGCAGAAGCCTACGGCACTGATGCAATTACCCCGTTGGCGTATATCGCAGCCCATACCTCACGGATAAAGTTGGCTACGGGCATTGCGCAGGTTTCTGCGCGGGCGCCAACCATGACGGCTATGCAATTTGGCACACTGGAGCAACTGGCTGGCGAGGGCCGGGTAATAGCCGGCCTGGGCTTGTCCGGGCCTCAGGTTGTCGAAGGTTGGCATGGCCATAGCTGGGCCCAGCCCTATGATCGCATGAAAGACACGGTTGCCATCATGCGGCAGGTTTTTCGTCGACAAGGCCCAGTGAGCTATCAGGGCAAGGCGCTGTCACTACCGCTACCAGACAATGAGAGCACAGGGCAGGGCAAGCCCTTGAAACCGATTGCGAAAATGAATCCCGATATACCGATCTGGCTGGGCACCGGTAGCCAGAGTATGGTGACGCTGACTGCGGAAATTGCCGACGGTTGGATTCCTATGGGCTTCTGTCCCGGGATGATGGATGTCTACCGTCCCTGGCTTGATGAGGGCTTTAGGCGGGCCGGGGGTAAAAAATCTCTGGCTGATTTTGAGATTCAAGGGCAGGTCGAGGTCGAAATAACTGACGACGTGCAGGCTGCCATCAATTCGCGTAAGCCCCAGGCTGCACTCTATATAGGCGGTATGGGAAACGCGAAAACCAATTTTCACCGCGACCAGATGATTCGGCGTGGTTACCCGGGGGCCGCAGAAAGGATTCAGGCCTTGTTCGCTGAGGGGCGGCGAGAGGAGGCGATAGCGGCAGTACCGGATGAGTATATTGATGAGGGTGGACTGTTCGGCGATAAACAGCGTATAGCCGAGCGTTTTGAGCGTTGGCTGGATTGCGGCGCAACCGGGCTGACCTTGCACACCTCGTCGATCGCAGCGCTGGAATTAATTGCTTCGTTGAACAAACGGAAGAGTTGAGGCAAAAAACATGTCCGAAAGCAATGAGTTGATAGTTGATCGTCCGGAAGAGGGAGTGCTCCGGCTGACGCTGAACCGACCCGAAAAGCGCAACGCCATCAGTAACGCACTGCGCGCTGAGCTTATTGCGGCGCTGCAGGCCGCCGATACGGATGACAGTGTGCGGGTGAGTATTATCCGCGGCGCTGGGCAGTGTTTTTCGTCGGGCTATGATTTAAAAAGTGACCTCGCCTCACAGCAGCCTTATTTTACCGCCAATGTGGGAATGCAATGGGCGCGCCACGTGACCGAGGGTTGGATGGGGCTGTGGGATCTGGCCAAACCGGTTATCGCCCAGATTCACGGCTATGCCATGGCCGGTGGCCTGGAGCTGGCTGGTGCCTGTGATCTGATCTATGCCGCGGATGATGCGCGCCTGTCCCACCCGGTTTTACAGTTTGCCGGGCTGCCCGATTTCGCGTGGTTTCCCGCATTTATGTCGCCCCGTCATGCGATGGAACTGCACATTGCCGGTCGCGAATTTTGTGGTGAAGAGGCTGTTCATGCAGGTTTGTTAAATCAAGTGTTTCCCGCAGAACATCTCGACGAGGAGGTGCTGGCTGTCGCTCGCCGCATTGCCAGTGCGCCGCCGCAGGTGGTCGCGGTCAACAAGCGCTATGTGCACGCAGCGATGGAGGCACGGGGCACCCGCTCCATGCTGCGCATTGCCGGCGACTTGCAGGCGGGCCCGCATATGCAGGCACTGATGGGTGGCGGCATGACTGCGGAGTCGCTTTCGGCATCGGTCAAAGCCTCGGCAGCAGACGGCTCTGAAACAAACTCATCTGAAAAGGACGCTTCATGACACGCTACGCCATGCTGGATGTCTGCTCTGTGCGTGAGGGGGGTTCTGTCGCCGAATCTCTGGCCAATTCGGTCGCGCTGGCCCGGCACGCGGAGCAGTGGGGTTACCGTCGTTTCTGGTTGGCGGAGCATCACAACTTTACCGGTATTGCCAGTGCGGCGACTTCACTGGTTATCGGCCACGTGGCTGCAGCCACGACGTCGATACGTGTTGGCGCTGGCGGCATCATGTTGCCCAACCACGCGCCATTGGTCATTGCCGAGCAGTTCGGCACGCTGGAAGCGCTGTATCCGGGGCGAATTGATCTGGGGCTGGGCAGGGCGCCCGGCACTGATCAGATCACGGTGAATGCCTTGCGCCGCAATCTCGACGGCGATGTAAATCAGTTTCCCCGAGATGTGGTGGAGCTGCTTGGATTTCTCGACGACCCTGAGCCGGGACAAGCGGTGGTCGCCACGCCTGGCGCCGGCAGCAAGGTGCCAGTGTGGATTCTCGGTTCAAGCCTGTTTGGTGCGCAATTGGCTGCTGCACTGGGCTTGCCCTTTGGCTTTGCCTCGCATTTTGCGCCGGCTCAACTCAGTGAAGCCATCCACCTGTATCGCCAGCGTTTTTCTCCTTCGAAATGGCTGGAGTCGCCTTATGTGCTGGCGGGGTTCAACGTCATTGCGGCAGACAGTAACGAGGAGGCTGAATTCCTCGCCAGCTCGATGCGGCGCGCCTTTGTTAATTTGACGATGGGCAAGCCCGGCAAGTTGCAGCCCCCCAGTGCTGATTTGCAGCATTCGCTGAATGCGCGTGATCAAATGATGTTGTCGCAGATCATGGCCTGTTCGGCGGTGGGCGATCGCGACACCATAGCCGAAAAGCTGCACGCGTTTATCGACGATACGGGCGTCGATGAGATTATTTTTTCTGGCCAGGTATATGATCTCCAGGCGCGTTTACGTTCGTTCGAATTGGCGGCAGAGGTGATGCAGTCTTTTTGAGTGTAATCAAATAACAGGGTGGCAACTGTTTCTTCGTTGCCGGGGTGCCCAAACAGTAAGCGGGGCATATTCGGGCAGGAAAGTGAGAGATGACTATGAATTTCAGCGAGTTGAAAGGAAAGGTGGCCATTGTCACCGGTGGCAGTCGAGGTCTGGGCCGTGCCCTATCTTTCGGGCTGGCAAAGCAGGGTGTCAAGG
>JBFHCW010000166.1:0-5325 GCA_041585035.1 Litorivivens sp. | reverse complement strand
TTGCGAAAGCGCTGAAGAAACGGCTCGAAATTCACTTGATGGCCACGAATGATGCAAAGTTAAAGCACTGGAACCAGACGTCGACACTGCCAAAGCCCGCGTCTGAGATGCGCTGTTCATGGGCGTCGATCGTTTCAGGCTGGAGGACATTTTCCAGTGCGCTGCGCTTCTGGGCGATTTCCAGATCACTGTAGCCATTGGCTTTCTTGAAGGCGTGGTGGAGATCGGTGTTGAGCTCCTGCAGGTGGGCGTCTGCAAAGCGGATCTTCTCTGACAGTACCAGTACGCCTCCGGGAACCATGCCTCGATAGATGGTGTTGAGCAGCGCGTCGCGGGTGTCAGTCTCCAGAAACTGCAGGGTGAAGTTCAGTACCACAACCGAGGCGTCCTGAATGCTGATATTGCGAATGTCGTCGCACACCGCCTCAACGGTTACGGGGAAGTCTTTAAGTCGTTCGGAAAGCCGGGTCAGCATGGCTTGGGAGTTGTCCACGGCAATAATCGGGCAATTGCGGTCACCCAGATATTGGGCCATGGCAAAGCTGCTGGCGCCGAGCGAGCAGCCCAGATCGTAGCAGCGGGTGCCCGGTTTTGCGTAGCGGTCGGCGAGGACGCCGGTCATGGCCACGATGGTGCTGTAGCCCGGCACTGAACGCTGGATCATGTCGGGGAAGACGGCGGCAACAGTGTCGTCAAAGGCAAAGCGGTCAATGGCTTCGCGCGGCGTAGCGTAGATATTGTCTCTTGAATCAGTCATGACGGCGGCGTGGGTTTACACGCCGCGATTCTACCACAGGGATTGCTTCAGTTTCGGAAGAACCAGCGCAGACCGATTTCGTACTCGGTTAAATCCAGATCGTCGTAGTCGCGCAGTGTCGCCGAGAGGCCGAATGCGGGGTGAAAGCTGTAAACCGTTTCCACAACGAAGGTGGTGTCGCGGAACAGTACATCGACTTCGCCCGCCTCCAGCGCAAACTGCCATTTCTCCGAGGGTGAATAGCGAGCCCCGATATGGGGGTACCAGCCGCGCTCGGTGGGCAGGCCGTGTTGCAGCTTGAGTTCGTTATGGTCGCTGCCGATATACACGGACCACTCGTCATTGACGGGGTAGTGTACGCCGAGGCCGATTACGGACCAGCTGTCCTGGCGGGCGTTGCGGGCGGGGAGCTGCACGCCACCGTTGTTGTAACGGCCGCGCAAATGAAGGTAATTGAGAAAGGATACGCTGGCCTTGAGGGTGGTTGCTTCGCTGTCCCCATAATTGTGCCAGTCGGTGTTTTGGCGGGAGTATGCGAGATCGGCATAGTCAAAGTGGTTAGTGGCGTTGGCGGTAGCCGTGAGCAGTAGAAAGCTGACGATAAGGGTAAGGCGGTTTTTCACGTGGTGGCTTCCGAGATTTATTTTGCGGTTAGGATAGCGAAATAGTGGGTGTTGGGTAAGGGGGTGTTTTTTTGGGCTCGGCGGTGAGGGGTGTCGGGGCGGATGAAGCACAACAGCCTATTGGCTGTTGTGCCCCTTCGGGCTCAGAGTGCCCCGCGAGCGCAGCGAGTGTTTTGGGTAGCGCGGCTAACCGCCGCTTGTTCAAAACGCAGCGCGTTTTGTCGAACCGTATTGGCGCTCCTCGTCCCGCCGCCTTGCTACCAGATACGGAAAACCCGGATCGGGAAGGGCGTGGGTTTTTTGGAGTTCGGCGGTGAGGGGGGCGGGGCGGATTAATCACAACAGCCTTTGGGCTGTTGTGACCCTTCGGGCTTCGCTGCGCTCGTTCAAAAAGCTCCTATGGTCGCTTTTTGTCGAACCGCGCTGGCGCTCCTCGTCCGGCCGCCTTGCTACCAGATACAAAAAACCCACCGCGAGGGTGGGTTTTTTGTATCTGGTAGCAAGGGGCGGATTCGAACCGCCGACCCCAACATTATGAGTGTTGTGCTCTAACCAACTGAGCTACCTTGCCGCAAAGAGGCGCGCATTTTCCCGGGCTGACGGTGGTTTGTCAAGCTGTTGCGCGGTTTACTACACGTTAAAGCGGAAATGCACGACGTCGCCGTCTTTGACGATGTACTCTTTCCCTTCCAATCGCCATTTGCCGGCATCTTTAGCGCCCTGTTCACCTTTGTACTGAACATAGTCGTCGAAACCGATCACTTCGGCGCGAATAAAGCCTTTCTCGAAATCCGTGTGGATCTTGCCGGCCGCCTGAGGCGCCGTGGCGCCCTGGGGGATGGTCCAGGCGCGAACTTCTTTGGGGCCGGCGGTGAAGTAGGTGTGCAGGCCGAGCAGCTGATAGCCGGCGTGGATTACGCGGTCGAGTCCGGGTTCTTCCATGCCGAGATCGGCCAGGAACTCTGCTTTTTCATCGTCTTCGAGTTCGGCGATTTCTGACTCAAGCTTGTTGCAAATCGGTACGACAATAGCATTTTCCTCGGTGGCAATGGCTCGCACGGCATCGAGGTAGGGGTTGTCGTCAAAGCCATCTTCGTTGACGTTGGCGATGTACATGGTGGGCTTGGTCGTCAGAAGGTGCAGTTGTTGGCAGAGGGCTTTTTCGCTGTCGTTAAGGCTCAGGGAGCGCACGGGCTTGCCTTCGTCCAGATGGGCCTGCAGTTTTTCCAGCACGGCCTTCATGGCAATGGCTTCTTTGTCACCGCTTTTGGCGGTGCGCACGACCTTCTGCAGCTGTTTTTCCACGCTTTCAAGATCGGCCAGCGCCAGTTCAGTGTTGATGACGTCGATGTCTTCGGCGGGGTTCACCTTGTTGGCAACGTGAATCACGTTGTCATTGTCGAAGCAGCGCACCACGTGGGCAATGGCATCGGTTTCCCGAATATTGGCGAGAAACTGGTTGCCCAGACCTTCCCCCTTGGAGGCGCCAGCGACGAGGCCGGCGATGTCCACAAATTCCATGGTCGCGGGAATAACTTTCTCGGGTTTGACGATGTCCTGCAGGGCTTTCATGCGTGGGTCGGGTACGGCAACGATGCCGGAGTTGGGCTCGATGGTGCAGAAAGGAAAGTTTTCCGCATCAATGCCCGCTTGTGTCAGTGCATTAAACAGGGTGGATTTTCCCACGTTGGGAAGGCCGACAATGCCGCAGTTAAAACCCATGCTCAGGATTCCTTGAAAGTGTGTAGCCGGTTCATGGCTTTGCTCATATCGCCGTTGATAACGTCCGGCAATACACGCAGGGATTCGTCAATGGCCGCCATAATGCGCTCGCGGTCGTCCGGACTCGGCTTGTTCAGCACGTAGCCGGACACCTTGCTGGCATGGCCTGGGTGGCCGATACCAATGCGCAGGCGGTGAAAATCTTTCTGGTTGCCCAGCGCTTTGACTATATCGCGCAGGCCGTTGTGCCCACCAATGCCGCCGCCGGTTTTCAGCCGAGCAGTGCCGGGCTCGATATCCAGCTCGTCGTGTACGATCAGCACATCGTCGAGGGGTATCTTGAAAAAATTGATGATGGTGCCGACGGCCTGACCGCTGAGATTCATGTAGACCGAAGGGATCAGCAGTCGAACGTCGCTGCCGCCGAGGCGGATCTTGGCAGTCCGGGCGTTAAATCGGCTTTCGCCAGAAAGAGCAACGCCGGATTGCCGTGCCAGTTCTTCAACCAGCCAGGCTCCGGCGTTGTGGCGTGTCTCTTCATATTCCCGGCCCGGATTACCCAGGCCGGCTATGAGTTGAATTGCCATCGCAGCAGAGGATTAGTCTTCAGACTTCTCTTCTGCAGCGTCGGCGTCACCGCCTTCCTCGTCTGCATCATCCTTGGCGCCGCCGCGCGGGGTGACGATGTTGGCAACAGGCAGATCGTGATCTTCACCGTGCGACAGGGCAACACTCTCTACGCCTTCCGGCAAGGGCAGGTCAGAGATGTGCACAGTCTGGCCGACTTCTACGTTGAGCATATCCACTTCGATAAACTCGGGAAGATCTTTCGGCAGACAAGAGACTTCAAGCTCGGTCATGGCGTGGGCTACGATGCCGCCCTGCATTTTCACGCCGTGGCTCTTCTCTTCATTAATGAAGTGCAGCGGAACGCGCATGGTGATCTTGGTGGTGGCATCTACGCGCATAAAGTCAGCATGCGTCAGTTGCGCTTTGGAGGGGTGGCGCTGCAGGTCTTTCAGAACGACCTGTTCAGTGCCTGCACCTTCGATTTCCAGCGTGATCAGGCTGGTGTAAAAAGCTTCGTCTTCGAGGTCTTTGACCAGATCTTTCTGCAGAACAGAAATGTTCAGCGGATCTTTCTTGCCACCGTAAACAATGGCTGGAACTTCATTCGCCAGACGACGCAGGCGGCGGCTCGCACCTTTCCCCGCGTCCTGACGCACTTTCGCATTCAGGGTATATTCGCTCATCGTATTTCCTCCGATGTGGGCGATACACTGTCTTACCTGCGACCGGTTCGACAGTGGGTTTCAGTTATCCGTCAGCGCTTCTGTGACGACGCAGTGTTAACGAAACAGTGCGCTGATGGACTCTTCATTGCTGACTCGACGGATGGATTCCGCGAGCAGGGACGACAGCGTGAGCTGTCGAATTCGTGTGCAGGCTTTGGCTTCCGGGCTGAGCGGGATGGTGTCAGTAACGATCAATTCGTCCAGCTCGGAGTTTTCAATGTTGTCTACCGCCTTGCCGGACAGCACCGGGTGGGTACAGTAGGCGACCACTTTGGACGCGCCGTTGGCTTTGAGTGCGCCGGCGGCTTTGCACAGTGTGCCGGCGGTGTCGACCATGTCGTCAACCATGATGCAGGTGCGGCCTTCAACCTCACCGATAATATGCATTACCTGGGTTTCGTTGGCCTTGGGGCGACGCTTGTCGATAATGGCAAGGTCGGCATCATTGAGTTGCTTGGCAATAGCGCGTGCGCGCACTACGCCGCCAATGTCCGGCGATACAACCATCGGGTCTTCGTGAAACTGGCGGGCGATATCGTCCAGCAGGACCGGTGAGCCGTAAACGTTATCGACCGGAATGTCGAAAAAGCCCTGAATTTGTTCGGCGTGCAGGTCTACCGTGAGTACACGGTTGATGCCCACGCGGCTCAGTATGTCGGCCACAACCTTGGCGCTGATCGGAACACGCTGGGAGCGCACCCGTCGATCCTGGCGGGCATAGCCGAAGTAGGGCATAACCGCCGTGATACGACCGGCCGAGGCACGGTGCAGGGCGTCAGCCATCACAGCGACTTCCATCAGGTTGTCGTTGGTCGGTGCGCAGGTAGGCTGGAGAATAAAGACATCAGCGCCGCGCACGTTTTCATTGATTTCGACCATGATTTCGCCGTCGCTGAATTTGTCGACGGTGGCATCACCCAGCGGGATG
>JBFHCW010000165.1:0-5330 GCA_041585035.1 Litorivivens sp. | reverse complement strand
CATGTTTGAACTCGTAGATAACGTACCGCAAAGTGCAGTTATTAAAGTCATCGGTGTTGGTGGTGGTGGCGGCAATGCTGTTAAACACATGATATCCAATCAGGTGGAAGGGGTGGATTTCATCTGCGCTAACACCGACGCGCAGGCGCTGACAGACATCTGTTCGCGCACCGTGCTGCAGTTGGGTAACAACATCACCAAAGGCCTGGGTGCGGGTGCGAACCCGGAAGTCGGCCGCAAGGCGGCGATGGAAGATCGCGATCGGATCCACGAAGCGCTGGAAGGTGCCGATATGGTGTTCATCACTGCCGGTATGGGTGGTGGCACAGGAACGGGCGGCGCGCCTGTGGTGGCTGAAGTTGCACGCGAACTCGGCATTTTGACGGTGGCGGTTGTAACCAAGCCCTTCCCTTTCGAAGGTCGTAAACGAATGGAAGTTGCCGAGCAAGGCATGCGTGAACTGCGCGAGCATGTTGATTCGCTGATCACCGTGCCCAACGAGAAACTGTTGAGTGTGCTGGGCAAGAGCACCAGCCTGCTGGATGCTTTCAAGGCAGCCAACGATGTGCTGCTGAATGCCGTGCAGGGTATCGCCGACCTGATCATTCGCCCCGGCATGATCAACGTCGACTTTGCTGACGTGCGCACGGTAATGTCCGAGATGGGCATGGCCATGATGGGCTCGGGTATCGCAAGCGGTGAAAATCGTGCGGTCGAGGCGGCTGAGGCGGCGATCCGCAGTCCGTTGCTAGAGGATGTCAACATTCAGGGCGCGCGCGGCATCCTGGTGAACATCACCGCCGGGCTTGACCTGTCGCTGGGCGAATTTTCGGATGTGGGTGACACCGTCAAGGAATTTGCCTCGGATCAGGCCACTGTGGTGGTGGGTACGGTCATCGATCCGGACATGCAAGATGAGCTGCGGGTGACCGTTGTTGCCACTGGCTTGGATGGCGGGCCTGATATCCCCTTGAAAGTAGTAGAAAATAAATCCGCCGATCCGAAAACGGCCAGTGACTATCGCCAGCTTGATCGACCGACGGTAATGCGCCAGAATGCCGCCCATCGGGAGCAGCAGGCGGTTGCCGCAGCGGTTGAAGATCGTGATATGGAGTATCTGGATATTCCGGCTTTTCTCCGTCGACAGGCGGATTAAGAAGGGCGTGATTGATCACAATTTGGCCAGCTGACGTTTGGTGAATGGCGTTAGCTCTGTTAACATGCGCAAGCTGGCGCATTATGCGAGAAAATTGCTGGAATAATGATTAGACAACGAACTTTGAGAAACACGATCCGCGCCACTGGCGTGGGTCTGCACACGGGTGAAAAGGTGTACCTCACCCTGAAGCCGGCCCCGGTGGACCACGGTATTGTGTTTCGCCGTACGGATTTGAACCCTGTTGTTGAAATTCCAGCGCGCGCCGAGAACGTTGGCGACACGACGCTGTCCTCTACTCTGGTAAAGGATGATGTCCGGGTCTCCACGGTCGAACACCTCTTGTCAGCCATGGCCGGATTGGGTATCGATAATGCCTTTGTCGAGCTCAGTGCGGCAGAAGTACCTATCATGGATGGTAGTGCGGGCCCCTTTGTTTTTCTAATCCAGTCTGCTGGTATTGAAGAGCAGGATGCGCCGAAGAAATTCATCCGCATCAAGAAAGAGATCACCGTTAAAGAAGGCGATAAAGTAGCCAGTTTCCTCCCTTTTGATGGCTTCAAAGTCTCCTTTACCATTAACTTTGATCACCCGGTATTCCGCGACCGTAAACCGAAAGCTGAGCTCGACTTTTCAAGCACCTCCTTTGTCAAAGAAGTCAGTCGTGCGCGCACCTTTGGCTTCATGCACGAAATTGAGTACCTGCGTTCCAAGGGGCTTGCCCAGGGTGGTAGTGTCGACAACGCCATTGTTGTCGATGAGTACCGGATTCTGAACGAAGACGGCCTGCGTTACGACGACGAGTTCGTTAAACACAAGGTGCTTGACGCCATTGGTGATCTTTACCTTCTTGGTTACAGTCTGATTGGCGAGTTCCGGGCGTACAAATCTGGTCACGGATTGAACAATGCTTCGCTCCGTGCCTTGATCGCTCAGGAAGACGCCTGGGAGATGGTGACCTTCGATGATATCGCCGATGCACCCATTTCCTACATGAACCCCGTCGCCGCCATCGGCTAATTTCCTTCTTGCCTTATCAGGCGTGGAAATCACCGCTCGTCTATGCGATATTGGCGCACTTGCCAAGGCAGTGCTACGCGCTGCCGACAGTGGCCGATGAACTCTTGGCTTTTTAGATCGGGCGCGCGATTCGGGCGAAGTTCCGATCCGGCACTTTCTAGAACCATTTCACGATTACCTGAAGACGTAACAAGCGAACTCATCAATGATTGCTGGTGTATTCAAGAAAATATTTGGTAGTAAGAATGACCGCGAACTCAAGCGCATGGGGAAGCTGGTTAGCCAGATCAACCAGCTAGAGGACGAGTACACCGCGCTCGACGACGCAGCCTTGCAGGCAAAGACTGCTGCGTTCAAGCAGCGCCTGGAGCAGGGAGAGGCGCTTGATGCGATTCTCCCGGAGGCCTTCGGGGTTGCCCGGGAAGCCAGTCGGCGGGTTATGGGCATGCGTCACTTCGACGTACAGCTAATCGGTGGTATCACCCTGCATGAAGGGCGCATCGCCGAGATGAAAACCGGCGAGGGTAAAACCCTGGTAGCGACTCTGCCGGTCTACTTGAACGCATTGACTGGAAAGGGTGTGTTCGTCGTAACGGTCAACGACTACCTCGCCCGCCGTGATGCCGAGTGGATGCGTCCGCTCTATGAATTTCTGGGGATGACGGTTGGTGTGGTTGAGTCGCGGCAGGACTCCGAAGCCAAACGCGCCGCCTATCAGGCCGATATCACCTACGGTACCAATAACGAGTTCGGCTTTGACTACCTTCGCGACAATATGGCGTTCTCACTCGAGGAGCGCTATCAGCGCGGGCTGAATTTCGCCATCGTCGACGAAGTCGATTCCATTCTGATCGATGAAGCGCGCACACCTCTGATTATTTCTGGTCAGGCTGAGGATAGCTCGCGCCTTTACAAGCGCATCAACCAGTTCATACCAAGCCTGGTTCCGGTGCCGGAAGACGACAGCGAGGGCGAAGGCCATTTCACCATTGATGAAAAGTCCCGTCAGGTTGAACTGACCGAGGCAGGGCATGAACTGGTGGAAGAGCTGATGCTCAAAGACGGTTTGCTCGAAGAGGGCGACAGCCTGTATTCGGCGGGCAACCTGAACCTGCTGCATCACGTGTATTCGGCGTTGCGCGCGCACTTTCTTTATCACCGCGACGTCGAATACATTATTCAAGATGGGCAGGTGGTGCTGATCGATGAGCACACCGGTCGCACCATGCCGGGCCGGCGCCTGTCTGAAGGCTTGCATCAGGCAATCGAAGCTAAGGAAAACGTCAATATTCAGGCGGAAAGTCAGACCCTGGCGTCGACCACCTTCCAGAACTATTTCCGCCTGTTCGACAAGCTGGCAGGTATGACCGGTACCGCCGACACCGAAGCCTTCGAATTTCAGCAGATATATGGTCTGGACGTAGTGGTGATTCCCACCAACCGGCCCAGTCAGCGCCGGGATCTGAACGATCTGGTGTTTCTCACTAAAGATGAAAAATACGACGCGATCGTCGAAGAAGTAAAAGAAATTACCGAGCAGGGAGCCCCGGTTCTCGTGGGTACCGCGTCAATTGAGACCTCGGAAGAAATGTCGCGGCGCTTCAAGGCCGCTGGCATTGAGCACAATGTACTGAACGCCAAGTTCCACGAGCGCGAAGCAGAAATTATTATTCAGGCCGGTCGCCCCGGCGTGGTGACGATCGCCACCAACATGGCGGGCCGGGGTACGGATATCGTACTGGGTGGTAATGTCGAGGCGGAAATCAAGGCGCTGGACAATCCCGCTGAAGCCGATGTGGCGCGCATGCGCAATGAGTGGGAGGTGCGCCACCGTCAGGTAATAGAAGCGGGTGGTTTGCATATTATCGGTACCGAGCGCCATGAATCCCGGCGTATCGATAATCAGCTGCGCGGCCGGGCCGGTCGTCAGGGCGACCCGGGTATGTCCCGCTTTTATCTGTCGCTTGAAGACAACCTGATGCGCATCTTTGCGTCAGACCGGGTTCGTAACATCATGCAGGCGCTGGGTCTTGAAAAAGGCGAAGCCATTGAGCATCGCATGGTCACCAACGCGATTGAGAAGGCGCAGCGCAAGGTCGAAGGCCGCAACTTTGATATCCGCAAGCAGTTGCTGGAGTACGACGATGTTGCCAATGATCAGCGTCGCATCATCTACCAGCAACGCGACGAGCTGCTGAACGAAGACGATATTTCGCCGATGCTGGATGCCATCCGCGAGGATGTCGTAAACAGCGTGATCGACGAATATATTCCGCCGCAGAGTATCGAAGAGCAATGGGATATTCCCGGTCTGGAAAAGCGTATGGAGGCTGAATTTTCGGTCACCGTCCCGATTCAACAGTGGCTGGATGAAGACAACTCGCTGCACGAAGAGAGTCTGCGCGACAAACTGGTTGCAGCGGTGACTGACGCCTATCGCGAAAAATGCGCCACAATCGGTGCGGATATGCGACGGGTAGAGCGGCATATTATGTTGCAGGTGCTGGACACCCTCTGGAAAGAACACCTGGCTACCATGGATCATCTGCGCGCTGGTATTCATCTGCGTTCCTATGCCCAGAAAAATCCTAAGCAGGAATACAAGCGTGAAGCCTTTGAATTATTCCAGTCGATGCTGGAGTCTCTCAAGCACGAGGTGATCCGCTTTCTGTCTCATATACAGATTCAGAGAAATGAAGAAGTTGAAGAGCTGGAACGCGAACGTCGCGAAGCCAATGCTCGTCAGGCGATGGAGTTTCAGCACGCGGAGTCCTCCGCACTAGAAGAATCTGCTGACGACGCCGGCAAGGCAACTGGAGACGGCGTGGCACCTTTTGTACGTGAAGATCGCAAAGTGGGGCGCAACGAACCCTGTCCCTGCGGCTCGGGTAAGAAATACAAACATTGTCACGGTCGACTGGGTAGCTGAGTCATGGCGGTAGGAAGTGACGCGCTGCCCGAGTTGCACGCCATAGCCGGTGTGCAGATTGCCATTGGCAGTGCCGGTATCAAGAAGCCTGGCCGCAAGGACCTGGCACTTTTCGAATTGACCGAAGGCAGCGCAACGGCTGCTGTTTTTACGCAAAACCGTTTTTGCGCTGCCCCGGTGCGGGTAGCGAAAGAGCATCTGGCGAGCATCGCTCCGCGTTACCTG
>JBFHCW010000164.1:0-5356 GCA_041585035.1 Litorivivens sp. | reverse complement strand
GTTCCAGATCGTCAAAGCTGTCTCCGGCTTTGGCCTCGGGCTTTTCTTCTGCTATCGGCTCAGGCTCGGCGGGAGCCGCCGGTGCAGGTGCGATTTCGGGTTCGTCCAGATTGAGCTCATCAGCTTCGGGGGCGAGATCAGACGCCGGCGTCAGCGGAACCTCACTGTCGTTGTCGTCCAGCGAGAGCTCCTTATCGAGTTCACCCAGATCGAAGTCTTCGTCGAGATCACCCAGAGACAGCTCTTCGCTGTCCAGGTTCTCACTGGCGCCCCCCTCTGAAGGCTTGTTGTCATCATCTTCCAGCCCGCCGAGGTCAAGATCATCGTCCAGATCGAGATCGAAGGACAGATCATCTTCTTCAGCCGTCTCAGCCGGCTTCCTCTCGACAGTGTCGTCCAGCGACAGCTCGCTGTCAGGTTCATCGGCATCAAGATCATCCAGATTGAATGAGTCCAGGTCGAGATCATCGGCTTCCGCTTTGTCGAGCCCCGACAATTCGCTCGTCGGTTCGGTGGCTGCATCGGGCTCGCGAATGAGGGTTTCGCCGAAATCCTCTTCATCATCCAGATCAAAGTCCAGGTCTAAATCGTCTTCAGCGGCATCCGTTGACGGCATCTCCGTGTCAGCAACCGCGGCCGGCGCAGCATCTTCATCACGCAACCAGTCACTGACGCCTTCTACCGCCGACATCGATTCC
The DNA here is from genome assembly GCA_041585035.1 of Litorivivens sp. GTDB lineage: Bacteria > Pseudomonadota > Gammaproteobacteria > Pseudomonadales > Spongiibacteraceae > Litorivivens. The sequence goes on along the minus strand of JBFHCW010000164.1, from coordinate 4,658 downwards.
TTGACCTCGGCAATAGCGTCTTGGTCGCCCATCGCTTCCAGCTCACGGAAAGCGTCAATGAACTTGTCCTGATCTCGGGTTTCCAGGAATACACCTAGCAGCTTAACCCGCAGATCCGTGCGCTCCGGCTCTTTGGCGATAGCTGCGTTGAGCATCTGCGCGGCCTGATCGTAGCGACCGTAGGCCACATAGATCTCAGCTTCCGCGAGCGCGTCGTCGGTTTCTGCTTCAACCGGCTGCGAAGACTCTGTCGTGGTGAAACCTGCGTCAATTTCGGCTTCATCCGAGGCAGGGTCGCTGTCATCACCCAGCAGGTCATCAAAATCGTCGAAATTATCAGACGCGCCTTCTGCACTATCGGCGTCGCGGTTTGGCTCGATAATGAGCGTGGTGTTACCCGCATCGTCATCGTCGTCCTCTTCCTGAGAAGAAGCGCCCATCGCCGAGGCGTCAAAATCATCGCTCATGGGCGGCAGACCATCGTCCTCCTCATCCAGCGAATCGCGACTATCAAAGGGACTTTCGGTTTTTTTCTGGCTGAAGCGGCGCAGGAAGGCAACGATCAGAAGCAGCAGCAAGGCGCCCAACGCACCGTAGCGCAGCAGAGGATTGTCCAGCAGGCTTTGCTCAGCCTCGGCCTGAGGTTCGGGAGCAGCCGCCACAGACTCAGCTTCCGCTGGTTCAACGGCGGCCTCGTCTGATTCAGATACTGTTTCGCCTGCTTCTTCGTTTGCTTCTGTTGCGGCTGTTTCGGGCGCAACGTTCTCTGGCGTTTCAACAGCGTCAGGCTCGGCACCCATCTGCTGCTGCAGGGTCGCGAGCTGGTCGTCTTTCAGCTCCAGCAATCGCTGCAGGGTCGCCAGCTGACGCTCCAGATCACCCAGACGGGAATTCAACTCGGCGTTTTCGCGCGAGACCTTGTCGAGATTTTCCTGATTGGCGGCAAGCTCATCGCGCAATTGCTGAACTTCACCGTCGCTGCCCTCGTTGGCAGACTCACCTGGCGTCGCAATTGACAGTCGCGCTTCTGTACGGGGCTTGGTTGCATCGTCAGCGGCTGCGTCTTCGCGCGCCGTGGCATCCAATTGGGGCGCCGCATCCAGTTCGCCGTCAGAAGGGAGCGCTTCACCTCGCCAAACGGCGTTCTGACGGCGAATTTCCTTTACCGCTGAGTCCTGTGACAGCTCGCGCGCCTCTTCTGCTGTCGGCAGACGCAGCACGTAGCCGGATTTCAGGCGGTTGATATTATCGCCAATAAAAGCTTGGGGATTTTTGCGGAGCAAGGCCAGCATGGTTTGCTGCACGCTGACGCCGTCCGGCTTATAGGTTGTCGCGATGTCCCACAACATGTCGTTGTGCTGCACCCGATACTCGGTCGGGCGCTCGGCGCGTGGCAGTGCAGTCCGATCTTCGCCCTCGCGGGGCTTAGGTCCTTTTTGTGTTTCCTGCTGCCCCTGGGTTTCTTCCAGTATCACCACTTCTTCGCGCGTGGCCGGCGTTGCCTGCGCAGCCTGACTGACTGCCCCGCCTGCGGCCGCTTGAACGGCCGAGGTACGCGCATCACTGACAACCGGCAGATCCAGCAGTACAGTATACTCGCGCAGCATCCGACCAGCGGGCCAGCGCGCTTCTACCAGAAAGTTAAGATAGGGCTCAACGATCGGCTCGCGGGATTTGATGACCACCACACCCTTGCCATCATCACCCACTTTCACTTCAAATTGCAGCTTGGACAGCAGGTAGTTGAAGTCGACCCCGGATTTTTCAAAGTCCTCCAGTGAGGCCAGCTTGACAGTTATCTGCTCACTGCTCAGATTTCCGGTATCACGCAGCGTAATGCGAGCTTCCAGAGGCTGATTGAGTGCCGAATTGAGGCGCAAATCACCCAGGCTCAGCGCTTGGCTCAGTGAGCTAGCTCCAAGGCCAACAATCAGCGCTACGCCAGCCAGCGATCTCTTCAACATAAGGACTTCCTGTTATTCTCTAATGCCCTGCTATTTTTCCGTTTTCACGGGGCAGTTACGTGTTGTGGAGGCAGAACCACACCTGAAGCTAGAAAAACTCTCCACACCTTGTCGTAAATATTAGCTATATGGAACTTTTTATCAAGATTTCAATCAATCTTGTTGTGTTAACAACCGCACCCTTTCGAATATTGTCGGCAATTATCCAGCCTCTAAGAGTATGGTCACCCGATCGACCCAGCTGCAGACCACCGAGATGAATCCGGTCGTCCTCCGCGAGCGCCACCGTGGAAAAACCTTCTTTACTTTCAAAGACATGAATACCATTCTCGCGCCATGCGGCAATACAGCTGTCGAGCATAAGCGGCTGCGCAAGCGTGACCGTCAGGTGCGTGGCCTGCCCATAAAACAGCGGCATTTGCGCGCGATCGAGACGGCAGGCCGAAAGTCGCACCCCAAGCAAGTCCTGTAGACCCTGCTCCATAATTTCGGCGTTTTCCAGAGAATCCGGCAATAGATTGAAGGCCAACTGCGGGCCGTCACCTTCAATGCCCTGCCCATTCAGCAGGCGCGCCGTCTCCGCTGCCAGCTGGCGGGTGCCTTTATCGCCATAGGCGGAGGCAGACTCACAGATCAGCGCGTCGACCGCCAGCAACTCATTCCCGGCCAGCACACCCTCAAGCACCGGCGCCAGTGCGCTGAGCGCTGCGTGCGGCAAAGCCCAGTAAACGGGATAGTCTACCCGCTCATCGAGCATTAGCTCTGGCACCACCCACCGACCACCGGCCGGCGCCATCGAAGCGTCGATGACGTGGCAACCCAACGCGTTAGCGTTATCAGCCAGATCGGCCATATCCGGGTGCGGTTCAAGCATTACCAGCAGATCGAGTTCGGAGAATTCCAGATCACTCAGCGCCATTACCGGCACGGTGCGGCCTTCAAAACGAACACTGGCACCCTCTTCAAACGGTGCCAGTGAAAAAACACTCAGCGAACTGAGGCCGAGTTCCAGCTCGGCCAATTGCTCCCGCAAACCTGCTGCGATTGGACCATCAACACCACAAAGCCCCAGTCTCACTGATCAACGCTCCTGAATAATGCGTAACATGCGACGCAGCGGTTCTGCAGCGCCCCAAAGAAGCTGGTCACCGACGGTAAAGGCCGAAAGGTATTGCGGCCCCATATTCAGCTTGCGCACGCGCCCCACCGGGATATGCAGAGAGCCGGTCACCGCGGTTGGCGTCAGCTCTTTCAAGGTGATTTCGCGCTCGTTGGGCACCAGTTTCACCCAGTCATTGGCACTGCCAATAATGGATTCAACCTCGGTCACTGGCACATCTTTGTTGAGCTTGATGGTCAGCGCCTGGCTATGGCAGCGCATGGCACCTATGCGCACGCAAGTGCCGTCTACCGGAATCGGTGCGCCGCTGCGACCGAGTATCTTGTTGGTTTCTGCCTGAGCCTTCCACTCTTCGCGGCTCTGGCCGTTGTCGAGCTGGGTGTCGATCCAGGGCAACAGGCTACCGGCCAGCGGGTGGCCAAAGTTGTCTGTGGGGAAATCGGCGCTGCGCATGGTCTTGGCCACCGCGCTGTCGATATCCAGAATGTTGGAGCGCGGGTCTGCCAACAGCTCGCTGACGCTGCTGTTGATCGTACCCATCTGCCCAATCAGCTCGCGCATATTCTGGGCGCCGGCACCACTGGCCGCCTGATAGGTCTGGGCACTTACCCACTCCACCAGGCCTTCGCGAAACAGGCCGCCAATGCCCATCAGCATCAGACTCACGGTGCAGTTGCCGCCGACGAAGTTTTTGACGCCTTTGTCGAGTGCCTGATTGATCACATCGCCGTTAACCGGGTCGAGTATGATGACGGCGTCATCGCTCATGCGCAGCGCAGAAGCCGCGTCAATCCAGTAACCGTCCCAGCCCGCTTCACGCAGCTTCGGGAAAACGGCCTTGGTGTAGTCACCGCCCTGGCAGGAAATGATGACATCCATTTCCTTTAGCGAGTCGATATTTTCGGCGTCCTGCAATACGCCCGCCCCTTTACCCACATCCGGGGCTTCGCCACCGGCGTTGGAGGTGCTGTAAAAAGTGGGTTCAATGTTAGCGAAATCATTTTCGTCGCGCATGCGGCCCATCAGCACCGAGCCGACCATACCGCGCCATCCAACCAATCCTGTCTTCAACATAATCTCTATCCTTCGCTGTCAGATTCTGACTGCAAAACGTTGTTGTTCAGGCGCTTTACTGCGCCCGCAGGGCCGCGACTACCGCGTCACCCATTCCGGCTGTACCTACCAGCTTGCAGCCTTCCGAGTAGATATCACCGGTTCTTATTCCCTGATCCAATACGCTGCTGACCGCCTTGTCGATATCATCCGCGGGTCCCTCGAGACCCAACGAATAACGCAGCATCATCGCCACCGACATGATAGTCGCCAGCGGGTTGGCCTTGTCCTGACCGGCGATATCAGGCGCCGAACCATGACAGGGCTCGTACATGCCCCGGTTGTTCACGTCGAGAGAGGCCGAGGGCAACATGCCAATGGAACCGGTCAGCATGGCGGCAGCATCAGAAAGGATATCGCCGAACATATTGCCGGTCACCATCACATCGAACTGCTTGGGAGCACGCACCAGTTGCATCGCTGCGTTGTCCACATACATATGGCTCAACTCCACTTCCGGG
>JBFHCW010000163.1:0-5381 GCA_041585035.1 Litorivivens sp. | reverse complement strand
GGCGACACCGCTCAGGCCGAAGACACCCTGCGCAAACATCTGAAAAAGGACTGGCGTCGGGAGCTGGTGGCGCTTTACGGCCAGGTTGCGGCGCCGGAAGCGGACAAGCAGCTGCTGACGGCTGAAGCCTGGCTGCCGGATCGTACCAACGACGCCACCCTGCTGTTAACGCTCGGACGCCTGAGCCTGCGCGTTGAACTGTGGGGCAAGGCCCGGGAATACTTTGAAAGCAGTCACCGTCTCGACCCCAACCCCGATGTCTGCGCCGAGCTGGGACGACTGCTGGCCTATCTCGGTGAGCATGAGCGCAGCAACGCCTTCTTTCAGGAAGGGCTGCAAAAAAGCAGCCACACCATTGCGCTCAAATTTCCCAGCCAGGTCAGCTGATCAGGCGGCCTTGCGACTTGCCGAGCGCAGGGGCCTGACGTCACGGGCACTCAGAAATTCCGGCCGGGGCGCCAGCCCGCTGAAGGGTGCCTGCGGCACATTCTCCACACTGTTGTAGACACACATCGCGATGCTGCGCGCATCACCTGACAGGTTGTCGGGCGAGGCATGCAGCAGATTGCATTCGTGAATCACCAGCGTACCCGGACGGCCGGTAATCGGTCGAATGTCGCGATCCTGCAGAACCGATTTCATGATCTCCGTGCCGGGCACGCCCAGGGTCTGCTGCCGCAAGGAGGTTTTGTAGTTGTCGGCCCCGGTAAGCCCGCTGCAGGAAATATAGCGGTGGTGCGAACCGGGAATGACATAGAGCGGACCGTTGTGCTGATGATTGTCGGTGAGCATAATCCAGGCAGTCAGTGCCCGCATGCGCGGCATGCCGTCTTCCACGTGCCAGGTTTCAAAATCGCTGTGCCAGTTAAAAGCCCGGCCCTTTAGCGGCGGTTTGATATTGATGCGTGACTGCATGTGATACACCGCCGAGCCGAGCAGCTGTTCGACAATATCGAGCACTTTGTCATCGCGAAAACAGTTGGCCACCGCCTCACTGAAACCGACGGGATTAAAGATGGTGCGCAGCTCATCGCTGTCCGGCTCCAGTACCAGCTCCTCGCGACCGCGCAGCGACCGTTTCAGGCGGGGTATATCCCCGAGAATGGGTTCGACGTGGTGGTTCAGAAAATCCGGCAGGATCAGAAAACCGTCGCGCTCGTAGTCGCGCAGTTGTTGGCTACTGAGCGGCCCGGTGGGCGCGTCTGTGTTGGAATAGACCACCGGGTCCCAGCGCGGTAGCTGGGTTTCTTCTCGGCCCTGCCTCGATGGATACACGTCTTTTGACTGCGACATAAGTGGCTTCCTCCCTCTGTGAAGTTCAATGCGTAAGTCCACTGGCAATACTCAGTGGCGCCTGGACGACACAAACCGCAGGCCCGCAGCATGAGCTGCAGGTATGCGTTCACGGTTGTGCGAGAGTGTGCCGGTGACACAGATCACCGGCGCAGAGAAAGGTAAGGGCAGACCGACAGAATTCAAGTCGGTCGGGAATTTTGACGTTTAGCGCAAATCCTTCAGCAAGGCTTTCAGTGCCTTGCGGCGCTCCTCCAGCTGTCCGCTGTAGTCATCGAGAAAGCCGCCTTTGCTGTCCAGGTCAGCGGTCGATCCGGCCAGCGATTCACTGAAGCGGGCCTGCAGGGCCGCTTTGTGCTCGGCCACTTTGGCTTTCAACTCTGCACCCAGCACATCGCCAATCAGCTTATCGAGGCTCGACTTGAGCTTCACGCTGGGCTGATCCGGGTTGCCGGAGATCGCCATTTTCAGATCGAACTGATTGGCGGCATCAAGGGCCTTGCGCAACAGCGACGCCGAAGACGTTTCGGCGGTTTCTGCCACCAGAAACTTCGCCTGTTTAACCAGGCTGTCGACCGTCGCATTCAAGCCCTGGGCGCCCACCTCAAAGCGGGTGCTGATATTGGCCACACCCTGTTGCAGACTAATCGGCAGCTCGGGCTTGTCCGACAGTTGCAGTGCACTCAAGGTCAGCTGGCGCAAATCAAAGTCGAGCGAGTCGAGAACCTCGGCTCCCCGGTGATCAAACAGGCCGTCCAATTTCAGACTGGCGCCCTTGTCGCTGGCACCACTGGCTTTAAGCGCCAGCGGTTTGCCCCAGATTTTCTGGGCGTTACTGATGTCGGTCAGCACTCCGTCGAAGCGGATCGTATCGCCCGCCACCGGCACACTGCCGTTCACACTGGCGCGTTTGATCAGGAAGTCCGGCAGCGGCTGCTCCTCGGCAAAGCGAACAAACTCACCCGTGGCCCGTTGACGCTTTTGCTGCTCTTCGTCGGCCAGCGGGTCGTCGTCACTGAGCTGACTGGCCGCGGTCTGGTAGAGCGACAGCCCTTGCTGCACTTTCTGGTAGGCATCGTCGCCAACAATATGGCGAATCATGCCCTCAAAACCCTGATCGAGCCCGACGCTGGCCAACAAGCGGTCAGCTTCGCGCTTGGGCAGCGTCCTGGCACGCTCGGTGAGCGCAGCGATGCGCGCGCGATCTGTTTTAATCTGCTCGTCGAGCTCGCTCAGCGCATCCAGATCTTCATCAATATCATCACGCAGTGCTTTAGTGCCCTTGATACGCGCAATCGCGTTCTGTTCTTCCAGCTCTTCCCAGCGGCGGCGATACTCCGCCAGTTTTTCCTTGCTGGGCAATTGGGCTATGCGCTGTTCCCAGCCGCGTTGAATGTCGTCCACTTCCGACTTCATGGCGTCGACTTCGGCCTGAAGCCGGGCCTGCTCTTCTGCCGCCATCTGATCCACATCGGGCAGGTTCAGCTTGGAACCGAGATCCAGACTGTTCTTTTCAGCGTCGTCTTTTTTGTCGCCAAAGCTGAACAGGCGGCTGTCGATTGCGCCGCTGCTGTCGCGCTCGGTGTAGAGGTTCAGATCCTCGATGCTCGCGTCGTCAGCAATAAACTGCCGCCGCAGCAGCGCCAGCAGATCCACCTGGCTGTGAATGCGGCCCGCTTCGAACAGGTTTTGCATGGGTTGATCGGGGTTGGTTACCTGCAGTCGGTTCAGCGTCAGCTTACCCTCGCTGAGCGACAGCTCGGCACTGTCCAGCTCCACTTTTGCGCCGACAGCCTGAGTGCCCGCAAATTCGATGCTGCTTTCAATTACCCAGTCGATGCAAAGAATCCAGAGCGCGGCCACCACCGCAAACACGCCCAAACCCCACCAGCGAATCCATTGAGTCATTGCGATTCTCCTTGTTTAGCTAATCGGGCTTAGTTGAGTGCGTTGTAGAGTTCAAACAGGCGCGTGCTTTTTACAAACAGCATCAGCCGGGTCTGAGCGAGCTTGGCGCGCACCTTTTCGCGGTAGCGGGTGATCGCCCATACCGCGGCCCAGTAAACCGGCAAGGCCAGGATCAGGCTCAGGCAGAAACTGCCCATGACCAGGGTGTTGTTGTAAGCCATAAAGCGCCAGAAAGAAGACTGGTACAGCGACGTCCACAAGCCTTCCAGTGATGCGGCCTGCAAAATATCGGCACCAAGGCGCACACTGATCGGGTCAAGGGCGTAGGCCAGACCCGAGAACAGGGCAAAACCGAGAATGAAAAAACTCAGGTTGACGCGAATCACCAGCACCAGCAGTAAAATTAAAATATTGTGCGGCGACATCAGGGGCGTCAGCCCCATGATCAACGCAAACACCAGCGCCAAAGCCACTTGGGCGGGGTTGTCGTCGGAATTGAGAACCTTCAGCAATTTTGCAATTGCGCTTAGCACGGCGTGCCTCCTCTGCTACCGGTGCAACCCACTTTCTACAATAATGATAGGTTGCTCAGTGTGAAATGCTAACGCGGTAGTGTAGCAGGGATTTTTGTAGTTCTCGCGCCGTTCCCGCGGTGAGATTACGCAGCAAGGTGTGCGCTCCTTCACGCAATTGATAACGGCCCTCTCTCACACTTTCTACATTTACAAGCGACAGCAAGGTGTCGCCCGAACCGTCCTCGGCAGCCAGTCGCAACAAGCGACCACGCCGCTCGATAAAGCGCGCACGCGAAAGGCTTTGTGTATTGCCCACCAACCACTGATCACCTTCAAGACGCACTTGTCCGGCAGGTAATCGCAATAGCAATTCACCGCCGCCGCGCTCTACTACCTGACAGCAAAAGTGCTGCCATTGAGGAAGAGTCGGCAGCTCCAGCGCAATATCATCACTGGCATAGGTCGTACACAGAGGCAGATTGATGCCATCGTCGCCGCGCGCAAAACAACGCCCGCAGTGGCCGTTGCTGCAGGCCACTGGAACCCGGATGCCGGCGTCCTGCAATTGTCTCAACAGGGTGTGATCAGCGCGGCCGGTTATGCACCGGCCATCGCTCAAGAGGATATGGAACGGGGCCACTGTTCAACAAAGGTTCGCAAGGCTCGGCCGCGGTGACTGTTGCGGTTTTTTACGTCTGCCGGCAACTGGGCCGAGGTGCAATCGAGATCGGCAATATAAAACAGCGGATCGTAACCGAAGCCGTTTTCGCCGCGCGCTTCGCGCAAAATTTCGCCGCGCCACAAACCCTGACAAATCAGTGGCAATGGATCTTCCGCGTATCGAACATAGGCCAGCACACAGACAAAGGTGGCGCGACGATCATCACAGCTTTCAAGTGACTGCAGCAATTTGGCGTTGTTTCTGGCATCGGTAGCACCTTCTCCACTGTAGCGCGCGGAATAGATGCCAGGCTGTCCGCCCAGCGCATCGACGCACAGGCCCGAGTCGTCCGCCAGTGCCGGCAGCCCGGTTTCGCGGCTGGCGTGACGCGCCTTGATCAAGGCGTTTTCGACAAAGCTGAGGCCGGTTTCTTCGGCATCGACAATATCGAAATCCGTCTGCAGCAGCAGCTCAAAGCCGGTATCGGCCAGAACCTGCTGCATTTCCTTCAGCTTGCCGCGATTACCGCTGGCGAGAACGACGCGAGACATTATTTACCCGTGTAATGAATCTGATTGAACTGAAGCTTGTAGGCGCGCTGACTGGTTTCAGGTGCTATCGACATCGTGAAATCCAGGGTTTCCTTGTTGTCGGCGCTGTACTGGGCGATATAGTAAATCGCGTCGCCCTCGTTCACTTCCCGAAAGTCGAGTTTGTTGCGGTGTATCAGGTTGAACACGGTGCCGGTAACCTCTGACCTTCGCGCCACATCAGTGCCGTCATCGAGATTTTCCCGCACGCTGATATTGATAATAAACCGGTCGTCGCCGCGGATGATGCTGTAGGCCTTGGCCACCTCCGGCTTGAGAAAGGTCGTATTGACGATACTGTAGTGCACATCGTAAGGGCCAAAGCTCTGCTTTTGCTCGGCCTGAGCCAGACCAAGCAGGCACAATGACAACAGTAATGGCAGTGCGTATTTCATGGGTTTTCCTTGCCTGTTC
>JBFHCW010000162.1:0-5412 GCA_041585035.1 Litorivivens sp. | reverse complement strand
TCGCAGGGGTCGCCATTGGAGGTTCCACACGGCATAATAGGTCGAATAATTTGAGAAAACCTTTCCAAGAGGACCCATTGTGATCAGTGCACCAAAGCCTGCGATTCCAAACCTCGATGGTTTTTTAAGCCATTGCCGGCGGCGCCGCTACCCTGCAAAGAGCACCATTATCTACGCTGGCGACGACAGTGACGCGCTGTATTACATTATCGAAGGTTCTGTCACCGTGCTGATCGAAGACGACGAAGGCCGGGAGATGATTGTCGCCTATCTAAACAAAGGCGATTTCTTCGGTGAGATGGGCGTTTTTGATAACGAAGAAACTCGTTCGGCCTGGGTCAAAACCAAAACCGAATGCGAAGTTGCTGAAATCAGCTACAGCAAATTTCACGAGCTGCGCGAGCAGTACCCGGAAGTCCTGTTTGCATTGGGTACGCAAATGGCGAAACGCCTGCGTCAGACCACACGCAAGGTCGGCGACCTGGCCTTCCTGGACGTGACGGGTCGCGTTGCGCGCACGCTCCTCGATCTCTGCAACCAGCCCGATGCTATGACGCACCCCGACGGCATGCAGATCAAGATCACACGTCAGGAAATTGGTCGTATTGTCGGTTGCTCACGGGAAATGGTTGGCCGGGTACTGAAAACCCTGGAAGAACAGGGGCTGGTGTCCGTGAAAGGCAAAACGATGGTGGTATTCGGGACGCGCTAATGGCGTCCCGCCCCCCCTGGCTCTCTCCTCTGAGAGAACCAAGGGGGAGCAAACCCATCCTCAAACCGAGAACAGCTGAGCCAACTTCGCTCCAGGCTCCTCAGCCCGCATAAACGCCTCACCCACCAGAAAGGCATTCACCCCGCGCTCGCGCATGGCAGCCACATCCGCCGGCGTATGGATGGCACTCTCGGTTACGACTATCCGCTGATCATCAATTTTGTCGAGCAGGCAGAACGTATTGTCGAGCGAGGTTTCAAAGTTGTGCAGGTTGCGATTGTTGATGCCCACCAGCTTTGCCCCCAAGGGCAGCGTGCGCAGCAATTCTTCTTCATTGTGCACTTCAATCAACACGTCCATACCCAGCGCCAGAGCCTCGTCATACAGGCTGCGCATCTGGGCATCATTGAGGGCCGCGGCAATCAACAGAATACAATCAGCACCGATGGCACGGGCTTCCAGCACCTGATAGCTGTCAACGATAAAATCCTTGCGAATCACAGGCAGTGAACAGGCCGCCCGCGCTTCCTGAAGATAGGCTTCACTGCCCTGAAAGAAATCCCGATCGGTCAGTACCGACAGGCAAGCCGCTCCGCCCTGCTCGTAACTGCGGGCAATGGCCGCAGGTTGAAAGTCAGCGCGAATAACCCCTTTGGAAGGCGAGGCCTTTTTGCATTCAGCGATGACTGCTGACTGACCCGCCGCCAGTTTGCGCTCCATTGCCGTGACAAAACCACGCACGGGTGACGCTGTTGCGACCTGCTCACGCAAGGCATCCAGCGAAACTCGCTTTGAACGCTCGGCTACTTCCTCTGCCTTGCGCTCGAGAATCTTTTTCAGAACAGTTGGTGTCGACATTACTTCAAGCCCTGAGAAAACTGAGCAAGCTGCTGCATTTTTTCCAGTGCCGCGCCGCTGGCAAGAGTCTGCTGCGCCAACGCCACACCGGCTTTAAGCGAATCGGCTTTTCCAGCTACATACAACGCGGCACCGGCATTGAGCGCCACCATATCGGCGGCCTTGCGAGCGACCTCGCTCTCCACACCGGAAAAGGCATCGCGAATCAGCTGCAGTGAGGCCGCGCTGTCGGCCACTTCCAAACCGACCAGAGACTGGCTTTTCAAACCGCAGTCTTCCGGTGTAATACGGTATTCGCTAATAACACCGTCTTTCAATTCTGCCACCTCCGTGGGAGAGGCGAGACTGATCTCATCCAGGCCGTCGCTGGCATGCACTACCATCACATGCTCGGCTCCCAGGCGCTTGAGCACTTCGGCCAGAGGTCGACACAGTTCGGCACTGAATACGCCGAGCAACAAGCGCTTCACACCTGCCGGGTTGGTCAGCGGCCCCAGAATATTGAAAATGGTGCGCTGGGCAATTTCCTTGCGCGGTCCAATAGCGTGCTTCATGGCGCTGTGGTGATTAACTGCAAACATAAAGCCCACACCCACTTCGCGAATGCACTGTTCCACCTGCTCTGCACTCAATCCCAGATGAATACCGGCACTCTCCAACAGATCGGCACTGCCACTTTTGGAGGAGACCGAGCGATTGCCGTGTTTGGCCACCACCGCACCCGCAGCTGCCGCCACAAAGGTGCTGGCTGAAGACACATTGAACAGATTGGCGCCATCGCCACCAGTACCCACGATATCCACAACGTGGGAGAGATCAGCAATATCCACCGGCGTGACCAGTTCACGCATGACCTTCGCAGCACCTTCAATCTCGTCGATGGTTTCACTTTTCATGCGCAGCGCCACCAGAAAGGCACCGATCTGAGCGTCGGTGCACTGGCCCGTCATGATGTCACGCATCACACCGGCCATTTCTTCGGTGCTCAGGCTCAAATGCTGAATGGCGCGCCCCAGCGCGGTCTTGATATCCATAAGCTGTCCCTCAGCGTTTGAGGAAGTTGGCCAGCATGGCGTGACCCTCTTCGCTCAAGATTGATTCCGGGTGAAACTGCACCCCTTCCACGTCCAGGGTCTTGTGCCGCAGCCCCATGATTTCGTCGACCTCACCCGCGTCGCTTTTTGTCCACGCAGTGATTTCCAGACAATCCGGCAAACTGTCTTTTTCCACCACCAATGAATGGTAGCGAGTGGCGATCAAAGGGTTTTTCAAGCCCGAAAACACGCCCTTATCGGCGTGGTAGATGGGAGAAGTTTTGCCGTGCATCACCTGCCGGGCACGCACAACCTTACCGCCAAAAACCTGCCCCAGACTCTGATGACCAAGACAGATACCCAAGATTGGCAGCTCGCCGGCGAAGGCCTTTATGGCTTCCATGGAAATACCCGCTTCATTGGGCGTACACGGGCCGGGAGAGACCACAATGCGCTCGGGCTTCATCGCGCGAATGTCGTCGACGGAAACCTCATCGTTGCGCACCACTTTGACCTCGGCTTTCAGTTCGCCCAGATACTGCACGATGTTGTAGGTAAAGGAATCGTAGTTATCGATCATCAACAGCATTTCAGTGATCTCCCTTACCGTCCAGTACCATAGCCGCAGCCCGGAACATCGCCCGCGCCTTGTTCATGGTTTCTTTCCATTCCAGACGGGGTACCGAATCGGCAACAATGCCACCACCGGCCTGCACATAAAGTCGTCCGTTTTTAATGACCGCCGTGCGAATGGCAATGGCCGTATCCATATTGCCGTTGAAGCCCAGATAGCCCACCGCGCCGCCGTAAACGCCGCGCTTGACCGGCTCCAACTCGTCAATGATTTCCATCGCCCGCACTTTTGGGGCGCCACTCAAGGTACCGGCTGGCAAACTGGCACGCAGCACGTCCATCGCGCTGGAACCTGCTTTCAGATTGCCGGTAACGTTGGACACGATATGCATCACATGGGAGTAACGCTCGACCACCATCTGATCGGTCACCACCACGCTGCCGGTTTCCGCGACGCGGCCCACATCGTTGCGGCCAAGATCAATCAGCATCAAATGCTCGGCAATTTCTTTCGGGTCGGCCAGCAGTTCGGCCTCCATCGCCCGGTCTTCCGCTTCGGTATGACCACGACGCCGGGTACCGGCAATGGGGCGTAAGGTAATTTCACCGTGTTCTACCCGCGCCAGGATTTCGGGGCTGGAGCCGACAATATGAAAATCGTCCAGATCCAGATAAAACATGTAGGGCGATGGGTTTAACCGACGCAGGGCGCGGTAGAGATTGATCGGCTCGGCATTAAACGGCGTGGACAGCCGCTGCGATGGCACCACCTGCATGACATCCCCCGCGAGCGTGTATTCTTTTACCCGCTCCACCATCGCGCTGTAACCCGCTTCGCCCACTTCCGACTCAAAGGCCGATTCGGGCAGTTCGCCGGGCTCCGTGGCGGGTCGCGCCAGCTCTGGCGCTGGACCCGCCATCAGCTTTTCCAGCTGATCCAGCCGCCGCTGCGCCTTGCTATAGGCATCAGTGTCGACCGGGTCGGCGTGCACAATCAGGGTGATAACGCCGGCGAGGTTGTCGAAGACCACTACCTCGTCGGAGACCATTAGCAGAATATCGGGGTTACCGAGCTTGTCCGGGGGACAGGTAGCCGCCAGTTTCTTCTCTACGTAGCGCACGGTGTCGTAACCGAAGTAACCGACTAGCCCGCCGTTGAATGCCGGCAGCGCGTCGAGGTCCGGCGCTTGATAGCGGGCCTGAAACTGCTCCACAAAATCCAGCGGATCCTCACTATTCAGGCTTTCCACTTCCTTACCGTTTTCGGTCACCACGATCGCATTGCCGCACACGGTCAGCACGGTGGAGGCACGCAGGCCGATGATGGAATAGCGACCCCACTTCTCGCCGCCTTCCACCGATTCGAAAAGATAACTGTAGGGGCCGCGCGCCAGTTTCAGATAGGCGCTGAGGGGGGTGTCGAGGTCAGCCAGCACATCGCGATACACCGGAATACGGTTATAGGGCTGCTGGGCCAGTTCGGCAAATTGTTCGGGAGTCACGGGTCTTTCCTTCAAAAACGGTGAATAACGATGTTCAGGGGCGTGCTTGCACGTACGCAGGGGCCTACCATCGCCATCGGCGGGTATCAGATTGCAGCGCTGTGTGAGCGGAGCAGATCACCGTTTTCTCCAGATGAAAGGATGAATTCAAAGACGCATTCTACCCCAGCGCCCGGCTTTGTAAAACTGCGGATTTGCGGCGGCCCGGTGCCACCGCTACACTCTGCGCCTGTTGACATTTCAGCCTAGCGAATCGGCCCTTTCATGCCCGCCCTGTTCAGTATCGGCTACGCCACCAAACCCATTGAAACCTTTATTGGTCACTTGCATGCTCACGGGATTGATGTGGTGGCTGATGTGCGCTCAGTACCTTACAGCAAGGCCTTTCACGACTACCACCGGGAGAACCTGATCGAACACCTGCGCAAGGCGAGTATACGTTACGTCTATCTCGGCGAAGAGCTCGGCCCGCGCTCACCCTGCGATGCGCACTATGATGATGGCCAGGTTCAGTTTGATCGTCTGCAGCGTTCAACCGGTTTTTTGCGCGGCGTGGAACGCCTGCTCGATGGACTCGACAAAGGTTTTTCGATCGCCCTGACCTGCGCCGAGAAAGATCCGGCGGTCTGTCACCGCAGCTTACTGATTGCGCATTTCCTTAAACGTGAGCATGGATTGGATATCGCCCATATCAACCACGATGGCGAACTGGAAAGCGAATCCGCGCTGGCTC
>JBFHCW010000161.1:0-5443 GCA_041585035.1 Litorivivens sp. | reverse complement strand
TCAGGCGGCACAGCAACGACGATGAGCGCTTATCTTGCACTGTTCTGGACGGCACTGGGCGCGGCAACCATCCTGCCCTTTTACTCGGAGTTCTTACTGATAGCGCTTTACAACCGCGGGTTGGATCCCTTTGGTCTGTGGCTGGCGGCAACCACCGGCAATACCCTGGGCGCCCTGATCAACTGGTTGATCGGCCGCCACCTGACGCACTATTCCGATCGGCGCTGGTTCCCCTTCAAAGAAAAGCATTTGCACCACGCTCAGGGCTGGTTTCAGAAATACGGGATCTGGACCCTTCTGTTGTCCTGGATGCCCGTAGGAGGCGATGCTCTGACTTTTGTAGCCGGCGTGATGCGCGTGCGGTTTAGCGTGTTTATGGTGCTGGTTGCTGTCGGCAAGGGCGTCCGTTATGCCGTGGTTATCGCCAGTTTGTCGAGTTTTTTCTCCTGATGCGGAAACACCGCACTGCCGCGACAATCGGCGCCTAAACCATTCCCGAACAGACATACTTCCTCGACTTACACGGTTTTTTTATCCATCCTGTGTTGTGATCAATCGGTGACGGACTTTGGCAATGGACAAGACCCTCAATCGCGCAGTAGCAGAGTATCTCTGGTCCGAAAAGCTTGAGCAGAAACCCGCCTGGCAGCGCGCGCTGTTCAGCGGCCTGCGCTATGCCTACGTGGTATTGGACGATCTGGCTCGGGGCGAGCTGACGCTGCGCGCCATGAGCCTGGTTTACACCACACTGCTGTCACTGGTGCCCCTGATGGCTGTGAGTTTTTCAGTGCTCAAAGCTTTTGGCATGCACAACAAACAGCTCGAGCCGGTACTGCTGCAGTTTTTGGCTCCCTTGGGCGAACAAGGCACTCAGATTACCTCGCAGATCATTGGCTTTATCGACAATGTGAAGATCGGCGTACTTGGCACCTTTGGTATTGCGCTGCTTTTTTACACCGCTATTTCTCTGATTCAGAAAGTCGAAGGCACCTTTAACTACATCTGGCGTCTCGATCAACATCGCAGCATTGGCAGGCGGTTTGCCGACTATGGCAGCGTGATGCTGATCGGACCACTGCTGGTGTTTTCCGCCCTTGGTCTTTCCGCCAGCGTATTGAGTGGCGGCCTGGCACAGCGGATCAGCAACTACGTACCCTTCGTGCAAGAACTCCTGGCATTTCTGACGGCGGCCACGCCCTACGCGATGATCATTGGCGCCTTCACGTTCTTTTACATGTTTATCCCCAATACACGCGTTAAATTCAAAGCCGCCCTGATTGCCGGTGTCGTCTCCGGCTTCCTGTTTCAGAGCCTCGGCTGGGGCTTTGGCAGTGTGGTCGTATCGGCGAGCGACAGCGGCACCTACGCAATTTACTCCGGTTTCGCCGTCGTCATTCTGTTTATGATCTGGATGTACATCAGCTGGCTGACGTTGCTGGTAGGCAGCAGTATCGCCTTTTACATACAACACCCGGAGTATGTATTACCCGATCATCGCAGCGGTGTGCTGAGTATCCGCCAGCAGGAAACACTGGCACTGCAGGTAATGGCGATCATAGCCCAACGCTACTACGAATCTCGCCGACCGTTTTGCGCCACCGATTTTGTGCTGCGCCTGCGGACACCGATTCAGGGTGTAACGCAGATACTGGCGTCCCTGAGCCGGGCAGGGCTTATTACCAAAAACAGCGAGGACCCGCCACGCTACCTGCCTAATGTTCCCCTCGAAAAAACCTCACTCAAGCAGGTAATGGACACTGTACGCAATGACTGCGCAACGCCTCCGCTCGCATTGAAGACACCTGCAAAACCGGTAAAAGGCGTGGACGAGATGCGCCAAACCATCGATCGCGCCCTGGACGGTGTCCTTACAAATATCAGCGTGAGGGACATGGCCATTGACGCCCAATCACTGACTAGCCCGGACAATGACGCTCAGACCCACCCCGCGGATAACGGTAATACTGACAGTGATCAATGAGCGTCAAACAGGTAGGCTCATTTTTATACCGTGGGCGGGAATGCGCATGCAGCGCTGAGCGCATGCGCCCTTAATACACGATTTCCTTCCAGCAAACCGGAGGCACAATGACGAGCGGCCGCTCAGAAAAATGCCACAGGTGGCAGTTCCAGACGCGCTATAAAACCACTCAGTCGGCCACCGACCAGAATGCCGAACCCGCCAACCTGAAGCAGATGCTCGACACATTGCGCGATGGTGTCGGCGATCGGGAAACCGTGTCCATCAAAACCATGCTGGAAGCCACAGGATCTCGCTCTTTCGCGCCTGCGCTGCTGGTGGCCGGCCTGATCATGTTCTCCCCCCTCAGCGGCATTCCCGGGCTTCCAACCACGGCTGCCATTCTGGTACTGCTGATAGCTTCACAAATGCTGCTAAGGCGCGACCACTTCTGGCTGCCAAACGCCATCGAGCGACGATCCCTCTCCCGCCAGAAGCTGGAAACCTTACTGCGCTGGTGCTATCCGGTCGCAGGTTTTATCGATCGCTTTCTCAAGCCTCGCCTGACCCTGCTGACCGAAGGCCTGGGCACTGTGGTTATCGCGATAGCGGGCATTCTGGTTGCGCTGTCTGTTCCGCCAATGGAAATATTCCCCTTTCTGGCCACGACAGCAGGCGCCGTGCTGATCGCGCTTGCGCTGTCGCTTATCGCCCGCGATGGTGTATTCGCACTTGCCGCCCTTGGCTTGGTCGCGCTGTTGATAGGGATGCTGATCTACAACTTTCTGTGAAGGGCAGAAAAACCACCTTCCTTCGGCATACCGCAATGCCAGCGCTGCAGCTTGCTCCCACAAAAAAGGGCTCCCGAAGGAGCCCTACACGAGACCTGAATGGCGAACCAATTCAGATAAAACTTGCTTCAGTTACCGCAGCTCAAATCGATCCAGCTGCATCACTTTGGTCCAGGCATCGACAAAGTCCTGCACAAAACGCTTTTCAGAACCGTTGACTGCATAGACCTCGGCGACCGCCCGAAGTTCTGAGTTGGAACCGAAAATCAGATCAACCGGAGTGGCAGTCCATTTCAGCTCACCGCTGTTGCGGTCGCGGCCTTCGTAGATGCCTTTGCTCTCCTTCGACTTGGACCACTTGGTGGACATATCGAGCAGATTCACAAAGAAATCATTGCTCAGAGTTCCTGGCTGATCGGTAAACACGCCGTGCTTGCTGCCGCCGGTATTGGCATTCAAGGCACGCATGCCGCCGACCAGCACGGTCATTTCCGGAACGGTCAGCTCCAACAGGCTGGCACGATCCACCATGGCTTCTGTCGGCGTGTAACGCGCTTCACGCGTGTAGTAGTTGCGGAACGGGTCGGCTTTCGGCTCAAGCACCGCGAAGGCCTCAACATCCGTTTGCGCCTGCGTGGCGTCGGTTCGGCCCGGTTTGAATGGCACCTTGATATCGTGGCCGGCCGCTTTGGCGGCCTTTTCAATCGCCGCGGCACCACCCAGCACAATCATGTCGGCCAGTGAAACCTGCTTGTTGAACCACGCGGAGTCGTTGAACTCTTTGCGGATTTCTTCAAGCGTTGCGATAACTTTGGCCACTTCGTCCGGATTGTTTACCGCCCAGCTTTTCTGGGGTTCCAGCGCCAGTCGGCCGCCATTCGCGCCACCGCGCATATCGGTTCCCCGATAGGAGGCAGCTGCCGCCCAAGCGGTTCGCACCAGCTCTGGCACGGTCAAACCCGACTCGAGAATCTTGCCCTTGAGTTCTTTCACGTCACCGTCGCCAATCAGCTTGTAGTCCGCCTCCGGCACAGGGTCCTGCCAAAGCAGGTCTTCGGCGGGCAGATCACCGGCAACGTAGCGAGCTTTCGGCCCCATATCGCGGTGGGTCAACTTGAACCAGGCGCGGGCAAAGGCTTTCTCGAACTCTTCCGGATTTTCCTTAAAGCGCAGGGAAATCTCGCGGTAGGCCGGGTCCATCTTCAACGACAGGTCGGTAGTGAACATGATCGGCGCGTGGCGTTTGCCTTCTATATGCGCATCTGGCACCAGGTTGGCGGCCTGCCCATTTTTAGGCACCCATTGAATGGCGCCGGCCGGGCTGCGGGTCTGTTCCCACTCAAAAGCAAACAGGTTGGTCAGGTACTGGGTGGTCCACTGGGTCGGGGTGGCTGTCCACGCACCTTCCAGGCCACTGGTAATGGTGTCCTCGGCATTGCCTTTGCCACACGTGTTCTTCCAGCCCAGGCCCTGCTGTTCTACCGGAGCGGCAGAGGGGTCTGCGCCCACACATTCCTCCGGCTTGTGCGCACCGTGCGCTTTACCGAAGGTGTGACCACCGGCGATCAGGGCAACCGTTTCTTCGTCATTCATCGCCATGCGGCCGAAGGTCTCACGAATGTCCTGTGCGGCAGCCAGTGGGTCGGGTTTGCCGTTGGGGCCTTCCGGATTCACGTAGATCAGACCCATTTGCACGGCGGCCAGCGGTTTTTCCAGTTTGCGTTTACCGTGGTAGCGCTTGTCACCAGCGAGCCACTTTTTCTCGCTGCCCCAGTAGACGTGATCGGGCTCCCAGTCATCTTCACGACCACCGGCAAAGCCGTAGGTTTTAAAGCCCATGGATTCCAGTGCGACGTTGCCGGTCAGCACCATCAGGTCGGCCCAGGAAATCTGGTTGCCATACTTTTGCTTGATCGGCCACAGCAGACGCCGCGCGCGGTCGAGGTTGACGTTGTCCGGCCAGCTGTTCAGCGGTTCAAATCGCTGCTGGCCACCGCCGGCACCGCCGCGCCCATCAAATACCCGATAGGTGCCCGCACTGTGCCAGGCCATGCGGATAAAGAACGGCCCGTAGTGCCCGTAGTCCGACGGCCACCAGTCCTGGGAGTCGGTCATCAAAGCTTCGAGGTCTTTCTTGAGAGCGGCGAGGTCGAGCTTTTTAAATTCCTCGGCGTAATCAAAATTGTCACCAAGGGGGTTGGATTCGTTGTCGTGTTGACGCAGCGGCTGCAGGTCGAGCAAGTCGGGCCACCAGAAATTGTTGGTAGTTCCTTCTTTTGCCGGACTGCCGGCTGCGGCGGGCAAAGCCAGTGTCGCAGCAACGGCCAGCGCCGCCATCTGCGGTATCGCGGACTTGAACATGGTTTTCTCCTTATTCACCAATGGGGCGAGCGCCGGGCAGCAGATCACGGCGCCACATCACCACGCCTTGTCAGGCGCTGAAGTAGTTATAGACCCTCACCAGCGATAGAGGAAATAGTATTTTTTTAACAGAGCGATAGGTTTTATCGATAAACCAGAAGGAACGGGGCCTGCAGGGGATGCAGGCCCGGTTTGGTAGTTTTACCCTATTTTGAGAAGCACGCCGCGATCGGCATCGAGCCGCACCCGGTCACCGGTTTGAAAGGTCTTGGTAGCCTGCCGCAGGTTGACGACGGCCGGGAGGCCATATTCGCGCGCGATAACTGCGCCG
>JBFHCW010000160.1:0-5459 GCA_041585035.1 Litorivivens sp. | reverse complement strand
TTTTTAAGCTGCCAGGCCAGCGATTTGCAGTCCTTGCTGGGAGGGCCTTGCCTGATTCACCTGCGCGGACGTACCCAGCAGGCCGTAGTGGTCTCTATTTTGCTGCACGGCAACGAAGTCAGCGGACTGACGGTTGTCCAGAAATTGCTGCAACAATCGACGGTGCTGCCCCGCGACCTGCTGATCTTTGTGGGTAATACCCGCGCAGCCGAAGCGGGACTGCGCCGCCTCGACGGACAACCCGATTACAACCGGATCTGGGCAGGCGGCCAGCTAAAAGAACACCTCATGGCCCAGCAAGTACTGGACTACACCGCCAGCTGCAATCCGGTTGCCGCGGTCGACATTCACAACAATACCGGGCGCAACCCCCTGTACGCCTGTATCAATCACGTTGACCGGCGTTTTTTGCGACTGGCGCGGAGTTTCAGCGATACCGTTGTGTTTTTCAGTGAGCCCCACCAGATCTTTGCCAATAATATGGCGCGCTATTGCCCTGCCGTGACCCTGGAATGCGGCCAACCGGGAGATAAGACAGGGATCGAACACGCCCTGCACACACTTGAGCTCTGCCTGCACAGCGAGATTTCTGACGGCCCTGATGATGAAATTGATCGCGTAGAATTGTTCCACACCGTTGCCCGCATGATCGTTCCCCCGGATAGCCGGATAGCCTTCGGCCAAATGGAAAACGCAGACTTTGTATTCCCCGAGGGGTTTGATGCCTGGAACTTTCGGCCACTGCCCGTGGGAACCCACTTTGGTGTGGCACGATCAACAGACAAACGCCTGCGCGTACGCAACGACGCCGGACGTGATATTACTGAGGAATATTTTTCACTCGAGAACGGTGTGATGAAAACGCGCAAGACATTTTCGCCAACCATGTTAACGCTGGACGAACGCGTGATACTGCAGGATTGCGTAGGCTATATCATGGAACGCTACCCCCACGACGGTGGACTCTAGACGCCGTCCCGCTCCTCGCGGAACAGGACAGCGTTTCGTGCAATCAGGCCGCAGACGCCGCCTTGCTTGCCGCGCCTTTCTCTACGGACTGCCCCATTTCAATCAGCACACTTTCCAGCGCATTCAGACAGAGTGAAACATTCTCGGCATTGGCACTGTGACCCATCAGGCCAATACGCCAAACCTTACCCGCCAACGCACCCAGACCTGCGCCAATTTCCAGATCGTAATCACTGAGCAGTTTGCCGCGCACCGCTGCGTCATCAATACCTTCCGGAATGGTAACCGCATTCAGCTGCGGCAAGCGGTAATCGGAATCAACGACAAAACCAATCCCCAGCGCCTCCAGTCCGGCCGCCAGCGATTTGTGCATAGCGGCGTGGCGCGCCCAGGCCTTTTCCAGACCCTCTTCCTGCAGAATCACCAGCGCTTCGTGCAAACCGTACAGGGCATTGATCGGCGCGGTATGGTGGTAGGCACGCTTGGCCCCGCCTCCCCAGTAGCCCATCACCAGGTTCATATCGAGGAACCAGCTTTGTACCGGTGTTTTGCGATTGCGAATGGCATCGGCGGCTTTTTCAGAGAACGTCACCGGTGACAGACCCGGTGTACAAGACAGGCATTTTTGCGTGCCGGAATACACTGCATCCAGCCCCCACTCGTCCACTCTCAGCTCTACCCCGCCCAGCGAAGTCACTGTATCGACGATGGTCAGGCAATCATGCTGCTGCGCCAGTGCCGCCAGTGTTTTGGCATCCGAGCGCGCGCCGGTGGAGGTTTCCGCATGAACGAAGCACAACACCTTGGCATCGGGATGGGCTTTCAGCGCAGCCTCAACCTTTTCCGGGTCAACCGGCTTGCCCCAATCATCTTCTACGGTCACCGCAGTCGCGCCACACCGTTTGACGTTTTCTACCATGCGCATACCAAACACACCGTTGATGCACACAATAGCCTTGTCACCCGGCTCAAGCAGGTTGACGAAACACGCTTCCATGCCCGCAGAACCGGGCGCCGATACCGGCAGAGTCAGTTCATTTTTAGTTTGAAAGGCGTACTGCAGGAGCTGCTTGGTCTGATCCATCATCTCGATAAACTGGGGATCGAGGTGACCGATGGTGGTACGGCCCAGCGCCTCAAGAATGCGTGGATTTACATCAGAGGGTCCCGGCCCCATGAGTGTACGGGCTCTGGGTTTGAATGAACTGATCATGGTCTCTCCTAAAACGATAACTACTGCCGCACCAGCCGTTTAAAGGGCTGAGCCAGCCTGTCACTTGACCGCAGAGGGTTGATATCCAGCCCCCCGCGTCGGGTATAGCGCGCAAAAACAGTTAATGCTTCCAGCTGAAAGCGCTGGGACAGGTCACTGAAGATACGCTCCACACACTGCTCATGAAACTCATTGTTCTGCCTGAAACTGGTGAGATAAGTCAGCAGCGAGCTGGCATCGGGCAATTCGCCAGCGAGTACTATCTCGACCGTTGCCCAATCCGGCTGCCCGGTTACCGGACAGCAGGAGCGGAACAGGTTGCTGAAATAATGCTTTTCCCCACACGCTGCTGTCGGCTGCAGCAACTCGACCCGAGGCTCACTCGCCATCTGCCGCAGCGGCAGCTCATCAAGACACTCTCCCTCTGGCTCCCCGACGGCAAAGTGCGACGCCCAACGATCTGGCAGCACCAGCTCAACAGCGACCTCGGCTTCGGCCACCTCACTGAGGTCTTTCTCCAGAATGGCCGCAAGCGCCTCCGGGCTTTCAAACCGCGTCTGGTTCAGCGAATTCAGATACAGTTTGAAGGATTTTGACTCCACCATATTCGGCGAGCTGGCTGGAAACACAAACTGACCGCAGGCAACCTGCGGCTTGCCGCTTGTATCCAGCCAGGACAGTTCGTAGGCATTCCACAGATCACTGCCCTGCATGGCCAAAGCCGGTACCGCCAGCACCGAACGCCCTTTCGCTCGGGGGATAGGACACAACTGCGCAGGATCGTATTGATCCGGGTAATCGGTCAGCTTCCCCAGTGGCAGGTCGCGGTAATCGCTCATGGTGGCGTTACTGCCTCAGCCGCTTGCTGTTTGCCAAAAGGTACATGCAATACGCATAGGCTGCAGCGGTGAAGCACAATATCATGGCAAAAGCCCACACCACATTCACATCGGAAACTCCGAGAATGCCATAGCGAAATGCATTGACGATGTAGAGCATCGGATTGAGCTTCGACATGCCTGCCCAGAAGTCAGACAGCATATCAATGGAATAGAACACCCCACCGAGATAGGTCAGCGGCGTCAACACAAACACCGGCACAATGGAAACATCGTCGAAGCTGTTGGCAAACACCGCATTAATAAAGCCCGCCAGTGAAAAAAACACCGACGTTAAGGCGACAATCGCAATCATGATCCATAGGTTGTGGATATGCAGCTCGGTAAAGAACAGCGACAGCAGTGTGACAATCAATCCAACAAGCAACCCCCGTGCAACTCCGCCGACAATATAGCCCCACAGCACGATACTGTTCGACATGGGAGACACCAGAATTTCTTCAATAAAACGCTGAAATTTTGCGCCATAAAAAGAAGACACCACATTGGCATACGAATTGGTAACAACCGCCATCATGACCAGGCCCGGCACCACAAACTGAATGTAACTGAAGCCTCCCATTTCGCCGATGCGCGAACCAATCAGTGTGCCAAATATAACGAAGTACAAGGTCATGGTGATCGCAGGCGGCAACAAGGTCTGCATCCAGATACGCATAAAGCGTCGCACTTCCTTGCGCACGATGGTTAGAAAGGCGATCCATTGTTCGCGTAAGGTCATTGGGCATCTCCCCCTTTTGCCAGCAAGCCGACAAACAATTCCTCAAGCCGGTTTGCCTTATTGCGCATACTGGTGATCTGCAGGCCCGCCTGAGTCAGCCGCTCAAATACCGTATTCAGGCTGAGCGATTTATCAATAGTGAGCTCAAAGGAGTGCTCATCTACCCTCCTTGCCTCAAAGCCCTCTACGGTAACCTCTTCAGGCAACTCACCAGCCACATCAAAAATAAACACTTCCTTTTGCAGACGCTTGAGCAGCACCTTCATATTGGTGTCTTCGACAATCTGCCCCTGATCGATAATGCCGATATGACGGCACAGGCTTTCCGCCTCTTCGAGATAGTGGGTAGTCAGAATGATCGTGATGCCCTGCGCATTGATCTCACGCAGGAAATCCCACATGGAGCGACGCAACTCGATGTCTACGCCAGCTGTCGGCTCATCGAGAATCAACAGTTTTGGTTCATGCACCAGCGCCCGGGCAATCATTAGCCGGCGCTTCATACCGCCAGAAAGCATCCGCGCCGCGTCGTGCCGCTTTTCCCACAAACCGAGCTTTTTCAGATACTTTTCTGTGCGCTCTTCCGCCAGTTTGCGGGGCAGACCGTAGTAGCCCGCCTGATTGCGCACAATGTCCCACAGGGATTCAAAATTAGAGAAATTGAATTCCTGCGGCACCAGACCAATGAATTTTTTTGCCTCGGCAGGCTCGTCGCTGATGGATTTACCAAACACATGCACGTCACCGGCGGTCTTCTTCACCAGCGAGCAGATTATGCTGATCGTCGTCGACTTGCCGGCACCGTTAGGCCCCAGTAGGGCGTAGAAATCGCCCTGCGAAACATCCAGATCGATGCCTTTGAGCGCTTCAAACCCGTTGTCATAGGTTTTACGCAGGCCTCGTATGGATAAGGCTTTAGTCATAGACTCACATCCGTTATTGAGAAATTTCCCGGATTCGCACCCGGTCAGTAAAGCCGTCTATTTTGCCACGGCAGGCCCCGGTTCGATACACTGCCCGCCCGCAGAACCGAGGTGCATCCGTGAAAGACCACTTTGAATACCATCTGGAATTGTTCCAGCGCTTTGACGAAACGCTGGCAGCGTTTCTGGAGAAAACCCCGGATCACGACCCGCAAAGCTGCGCTGAGGCGCTAGCGCTGCTGGAAGAAACCCGCACAGCGATGGCCCAGAGAGAGGATTACCCGGAGCTGGGACAACGCCTGCTGAGCCGCGTGGTGGCTCACTTTCCGGCCTTTACCCCACATGTACAGCGCGATCTGTTCTGGTTTTTCGGCGGCGATTGCCTGCACTACCTCGGCGATGACGAGATAGAAAAATTTCAGCGGCTGGAAGAACGCTACTTCGACAGCGACGAACAGGCCGACTACGCGGATCTGCGCGCTCAGGTGTTCGGCCTGCACTAAACAGGCCCTTTCGCGCACCTAAAACCAAATACAAAAACAACAGGCAAAAAAAAAGGCGCCTCGGGGCACCTTTTCTTTTTTGGCCTAACTTTTTTGGAGCGGGAAACCGGGTTCGAACCGGCGACCTCAACCTTGGCAAGGTTGCGCTCTACCAACTGAGCTATTCCCGCCAAAAATAATGGCGTCCCCTAGGGGACTCGAACCCCTGTTACTGCCGTGAAAGGGCAGTGT
>JBFHCW010000159.1:0-5477 GCA_041585035.1 Litorivivens sp. | reverse complement strand
GCAGAAGGCGACCGCATTGTCACCTCGGGTGTTTTCCTTATTGCCGCTGAAAGTAAGCTCAAGCTGGGGAGTGACGCATGGTGACCAGTCCAATAGCCCGACTTATCCGCTTTTGTGCGGAGCACGCTGGCCTCACTATCCTGCTGGTTGCCTTTGCGGCGGTCGTCGGTTGGCGCAGTTTGTCCCAAACGCCCTTGGACGCCATACCTGACCTGTCAGATGTGCAGGTCATTATCCAGACTGACTGGTCAGGGCGAAGCCCGGATCTGGTGGAAGACCAGATTACCTACCCCTTAACCAGCGCGCTGCTGTCAGTCCCCGGCGTACAGTCGGTGCGGGGGCAGAGTTTTTTTGGCAGCAGTTTTGTCTATGTCATTTTTGACGACGGCACCGATATCTACTGGGCCCGCTCCCGGGTGCTTGAATATTTGAGTAGTCTCGGTAATGAACTGCCGGAAGGCGTTCAACCCACGCTCGGCCCCGATGCCACCGGCGTTGGCTGGGTGTATCAATACGCACTGGTTGATCGCAGTGGCCAGCACAGTCTCGCGGACCTGCGGAGCTTTCAGGAATTCAAATTGCGCTATTGGCTCAGCAGCCTTGATGGTGTTGCTGAAGTTGCCACTGTGGGCGGATTTCTCAAGGAGTACCAGATTCACCTTGATCCGAATCGCCTGGCGGCTGCCAATATCAGCCTGAAGAGAGTGGCTGATGCGGTGCGCCAATCCAATCAGGATGCGGGCGGGCGGGTTCTGGAAATCGCCGGGCATGAACACTTTATTCGGGGACGGGGTTATCTCAAGAGTCGGGAAGATCTTGAAAATGTGGTGATCGGCCTTGATGACAAGCAAGTTCCCATATTGCTTAAGCAGATCGCCGACATCACGCTTGGCCCTGCCATGCAGCGAGGCCTGGCCGAACTGGACGGCGAGGGGCAGGTAGTCGGTGGCATTGTTGTGATGCGCTACGGTGAAAACGCCCTGGCGGTAATCGACAGGGTTAAAGCGCGTTTGGGCGAGCTGGAATCGTCGTTGCCCAAGGGTATGGAAATCGTTACCACCTACGACCGCTCAACCTTGATCCGCCGCGCCATTGATACCCTGAAGTTTACCTTGCTGGAAGAAATGGTAGTGGTGTCGCTGGTGATTATCGCCTTTTTACTGCACGTGCGCTCCGCTTTGGTGGCGTGCATCACGCTGCCTATCGCCATCCTGCTGTCCTTTATCCCAATGGCGGCGCAAGGTTTGACCGCCAATATCATGTCTCTTGGGGGTATCGCTGTGGCGATCGGTGCCATGGTGGATGCCGCCGTGGTGATGATGGATAACGTGCACCGAAAACTGCGCGATGCCGACAATGCAGCGGACCGAAAAGAACTGTTGATTGGCGCCCTGCAGGATGTGGGCCCAAGCATTTTCTTTTCCCTGCTTATTATCACCGTATCCTTTTTGCCGGTGTTCAGCCTGCAGGCCACCGAAGGGCGTTTATTCCAACCGTTGGCATTCACCAAAACCTACAGCATGGCGTTTGCGGCAATTTTGTCAGTCACCTTGATACCGGCCCTGGCCGTATTATTACTACGGGGGAATAAACCCCTGAGGGAAAACCCCGTTGAAGTTCGCTTGCGACAAGCGCTAACGCCGCTGATCGCACTGGCTGTGCAGCATCGACGAATCACGGTCGCGGTAGCCCTCATTGCGCTGTTGGCTACCGTACCTGTGGCCCGGCAACTGGGAAACGAATTTATGCCGCCGCTCAATGAAGGCAGTATTTTGTATATGCCCACGGCCTTGCCGGGTATGTCGATTAGTGAAGCCGGGCGGGTGTTGCAGAGTATGGACAAGGCCTTAGCGAGTTTTCCGGAAGTAGAACGCGTGTTTGGCAAAATCGGCCGATCCGACAGCGCCACCGATCCGGCGCCATTGTCGATGGTGGAAACGGTGGTCACGCTCAAGCCCAAATCCGAATGGCGACCCGGGCTCACCTGGGACGGGCTGATTACCGAGATGGACGAAAAGCTGCGCTACCCCGGCATGCCCAATATCTGGTGGATGCCCATTCAAACCCGCACCGAAATGCTCGCCACCGGCATTCGCAGTTCGCTGGGCATCAAGGTATTCGGCGATGATCTGGCGGCTATTGAGGAACAGGCCACCTCTATCGAAAAAGCACTGCAGGAAGATCCCCGAACTGCTGCCCATACCCGCAGTGCCTTTGCCGAACGATTGACCGGCGGTTACTTTCTCGATTTTGATATCGATCGCATGGCCGCCGCACGCTATGGCCTCACGGTGCAGGATATACAGAACACCCTGAGCCTCGCAGCCGGGGGAATGCCGCTGACAGAGACCGTGGAAGGGCGTGAGCGCTACGCCGTAAATATGCGTTATGCGCGGGACTATCGCCAGAACCTGAACGAGCTTGAGCGGCTGCTTGTGGCAACACCCGGTGGTCAGCAAGTTCCCATAAGCGAAGCGGCCGAACTGCGTTTTCGCACCGGTGCGCCAATGATTCGCAACGAAAACGGGCAGCTGGTAGGGCTGGTTTTTGTCGATGTGCAACCCGGCATCGGGGTCGCAGATTATGTGCAGGAGGCCAAAGCTGTGGTGGCGGATCGGGTCGATTTGCCAGCAGGTTATGCCTTGGAGTGGGCTGGGCAGTACAAATACTTCGAGCGCGCCAAGGCGCGCCTGCAATGGATGGTGCCGGCCACCCTGGCCATCGTGTTGCTGCTGCTATATCTGCACCGGTCTAGTTTTAAAGATGCTTTATTTGTGCTGAGTGCGGTTCCTTTCGGCCTCACTGGAGCCTTCTGGTTACTGTTCATGCTTGATTACAAATTGAGTGTCGCAGTTTGGGTTGGCATTATCGCCATGGCCGGTTTGGCTGCAGAGCTTGGACTGTTGATGTTGCACTACCTCGACCGGGGCGCAACGCAACAAAGCCATCAAAACATCGTGGAATCTGCTTCTCTACGGGTTCGCCCGATGCTGATGACGGGGCTGACTTTACTCTTTTCGTTGATCCCCGTGATGGTCAGCGACGGCACGGGTGCTGATGTTATGAAGCGTATCGCCGCGCCAATGGTCGGGGGCTCGTTAACGTCCTTGCTAACCGTACTACTGCTATTTCCCGCATTGTATGTGCTGTGCTATCGGGAGAGATCAGCGCCCTGACTTTGACCCTGAAGCAACTACAGGGTTTACCGTGAACAGGGATGACACATGGAACTTACGATGATGTTTACCAAGATCATGGAAAAGCTGGGCAGTGTGGGTGTGGTTGTCAGCGCCCTGGGTTGTGCAGGCTGCTTTCCCGCACTGGGGGCCTTGGGCGCTACTCTGGGTCTGGGGTTTCTATCCCGCTACGAAGGTCTCTTTATCAATACTCTGCTGCCGCTTTTTGCGCTGCTGGTACTGCTATTGAACGCTTTTAGCTGGACGAGACACCACGTTTTCTGGCGGGGTTTGCTCTCAGTGTTGCCGCCAATCGCCATTCTGCTGGTGCTGTATCCCCTGTGGGCCTATGGCTGGAGTACAAAACTTTTCTACGCAGCGCTAGTCGCAATGTTTGCGATGTCCGTATTTGATTTACTGAAACCTGCGGGGTCGGTTCAATGTCAAACGCAGAATTGAAAACTGTCTTAACGTGCCCTGAGTGCGGCGAAGCCACTTCAGAAACCATGCCGATTGATGCGTGTCAGTGGTTTTACGAATGTCAGCACTGCCGCGCGGTTCTGAAACCACTTGCCGGCGACTGCTGTGTTTATTGCTCTTACGGCAGCGTGCCATGCCCGCCGATGCAAACGGGCGGCGGGTGCTGTGATTCGAAAGCCGGTGGATAAACTGCCTGAATGGAAAAAGTGCATTAAATAATCTGCTCCCGGTTGACTCTAAAGTAGACTACAGGGTTTTAGATAGGGTTAATGCCAGACCAATTTCCGTCATAGGGCAGATACTTTCAAGGAGCGTACTATGGAACATGCATGTTGCGTTAAAGATGACGTAAAGCCCGTGACTTCCGGTTTTGACTGGACCACGGGTTCGGTTTGGAAACAGTCGGCAAAGAATACCGGCTGGTGTTTGCTGGGCTGCGCGATAGGCGATTTTGGCACCATTCTGGCCTTTCAGATTTATGCGCCGGAAACCAATGCAATGCTGGTGATGGGCCTGGCCATGCTTAATGGTCTGCTGACCAGTATCGCGCTGGAGACCTTTATCCTCAGTCGCCAAATGGCGCTGAAGCTGGCCTTTAGAACGGCCATCGGCATGAGTCTGGTGAGTATGCTGGCCATGGAATTTGCCATGAACGCGACCGACTATTTGTTGGTAGGCAAAGCAGCCCTCACCTGGTGGTCAATCGGCCCGAGCCTGTTGGCCGGTTTCCTGACGCCTTGGCCCTACAACTACTGGCGCCTGCGCAAACTCGGCAAGGCCTGTCATTAGCGCTAGCGAGGGCTTAGATGAACAGAGGGAAGGTGATAGAATTTCGCTCATGAACATTCGACGTGTAGCCATTGTGGTCATACTGATCTTCCTGGGACAGCAGGCGGGTTCAGTGTGGGCTGGCGCGATGTTCAGCGGCCATTCCCATGGCCTTCCTTCTGTCGTCTCAGTAGAAGACGACGCAATGGCCGGGCATTGTGATAGCACCGAGCAGACTCACCACGCAGACGGAAGTGCTTCCATCGCCGAGTCAGATCCCGATGGCTGCTGCGATATAGCGTGTGAATGCTGCGTCGGCCATTGCCAGTCCGCACTGGCGTTGCTGTCTTCAAGCCTTAGCCTTTATCACACAAATCACAGCCGTTTTCCGGCTGCTTCTCCATCAATCCGCACCACCAACCAGAGTCACTTCCGCCCACCGATTTTCGCCTGACACAGGATCAGTCCGTCTGCGCCAAGCGTAAAAGAGCCAGCGCAGTGTGTTGCGCCATAACCACCCTTGTTGTTATGGCTATCAGGCAAAAGAGGAATTTATCGTGAATCTGGAAAAGTTTTCGTCGCTTACGCGGCGTCGTTTTGTCACTGGCGCGGCGGCTGGCACCGCCCTTGCGGGGTTCGGTTTACCCCTTAGAGCCGCGGAGGCCGCCCCCCGGCCTCGAGTGCTTTCCGGCAATAACTTTGATCTTTCTATTGGCTATCAGCCGGTAAACTTTACCGGAGCCGAGCGTACCGCGACCACGGTCAACGGAAGCCTGCCGGCCCCCATCCTGCGCTGGAAAGAGGGAGAGCGGGTCACATTGAATGTCACCAATCATCTGGCGCATACCAGCTCCATTCACTGGCACGGCATGATCTTGCCAAGCGAGATGGACGGGGTGCCGGGCTTGAGCTTTGGCGGCATAAAGCCGGGTGAAACCTACCAGTACCAATTTCATGTCAATCAAAGCGGCACCTACTGGTATCACTCCCATTCGGGTTTTCAGGAGCAGACCGGGTTATACGGCGCCATTGTGATTGACCCGAAAGAGCCTG
>JBFHCW010000158.1:0-5485 GCA_041585035.1 Litorivivens sp. | reverse complement strand
CTGGGCCGGGCTCATGGGCTTTACCAGTGCCTGATTGCCATCGCGCAGGTCAACCGCACACCAGCGCGGAGCGCTGTCGATGCGATTGTTTGGCCACTGCCGGTCGGGTTTGTTCGGCACCTCGAAGCGGCGGTATTTGCGATGGTCGAAAGACATGGTTGACTCCAGAAATTGTTGTATTGCGATCTGCTGAACTGCCGCCCCCCGGCCCTCTTTCTGTGTGCAGGCAGAAGGCCGGGAAAAGGCTCTGGGGCAGCGGCGCCACAGGCTTTTGGCCCTTGCACCCGCAGCGATGATGTTTGCACCGCCGCGCTTGCCCTCTCAGATGGTGACTACTCTACGCCCATTGGCGCGCAATTTTCTTGCAAACTTGCTTTATAAACCATCCATCCTGGCATATTATGCCAATTGTTTGATTTTTTATGGCACACACCACCGTCAATGGCTGACACCCTGATAAAACTCGACCGCATCGACCGCAGCATCCTCGCCCAACTCCAGGAAAACGGCGACCTCAGCAATACCGAGCTGGCCGAGCGGGTCGGTCTGTCCCCCTCCCCCTGCCTGAGGCGGGTGCGCCTATTGGAAGAGGCGGGGATCATCCTGCGTAAGGTCACGGTGCTTGACGCTAAAAAACTCGGCCTGTCGCTCACTGCCATGGTGCAAATCGGGATGGACCGCCATACACCCGATCGCTTTGAAACCTTCGAAAAAACAGTCGCCGGCTACCCGGAAGTGCAATCCTGCTATCTGATAACCGGTCAGGATGCAGACTACCTGCTGCAGGTCATCGTGCCGGATATGGATGGCTACCAGTCGCTGCTGCTGGACCGGATTACCCGCATACCGGGAGTGACCGGGGTGCACTCCAGCTTTGTTATGCGCAAGGTGATTGAGCGACAGGCGCTACCGCTGAACTACCTATAAGACTGCGCTCGATGCAGCGCTTTGCGACACCCTTTACGGCTACTACGTATTGCCCGCTCCAGGGCTCCGTGTACTTAATATAGGCTTCTCGACTTGCCGAATTCCGGTGGACAGGAGCGCCTATGGGCACGCAGCGCGCAGACTCGATGTCAGACCCCAGCCGCATTGGCGACCTGCTGGTTTCCGGAGGGTTTGTCTCGCGCCGGGAGCTGAAAGTCGCTCTCGAACTCTCGGAACGCCTACATCTCCCGCTCTGCCAGATACTGCAGCGCCAACAACGCCTCGACCGTCTCGAAAAAAACGCCATCCTCAAACTTCAGGCCGATGTCCGCCGGGCAGCCAAACAGGCCTCCCCGCGCGCCGCAGACCTGCAGTGCCGACTCGGCGACCTCCTGCTGTCCGAAGGCCAGATTGATCCCGAGGAACTCAACACCGCGCTGAAGCAACAGAAAACCACAAAGACCCCGCTGGGGATGGTATTGCTAAAGCGAGGAACCATCAGCCTGGACCGACTTACCCGGTTTCTGCGGCTGCAACAGAAACTGATTGCTGCGGGCAGCGCAGCGCTGCTTATGATGGGGTCACCCTGTTTCGCGGGTGCTCCTGGCGAAGGTTCGCTGGCCTGGGGCAGCGCTCAGGCCACAGTCAAAAAGGCCTCGCCCCATTCGCTCAGCAGCAATTGGCGTCGCCCTGGCTTCAATGAGACGATGACACCAGTGCGCTATGCTCGGGAGGAAACTATTTTTCGCAGCAAGAATGGCAAGATGCTTTTGCGCCTGACTGAAACCGGCGTGGAATTTCGAAAGTTTTTTTAGTCGCTCTTTTTCTTCTTGCTTTTCGCGCCGACGCTTTTTGATTTTTTTGTTGTCTTCTTCTCAGCTGAAGATTCCAACACGTGCAAACTGAAATCTACCGCCTTTTCCTGCAGCCCAATAAACAACTCAAACTCACTGTCGTCCATATCACGCAGCCGATCGTGTTTGCGCAGCAAATTGACATAGCGGCGCTCGCGCTCGTACTGCTTGGGCAGCTGCAAAATGCCCAGATCATCAAGCCGCCGCTCCAGCGCCGGGTTGTACGTGCGAACAAATTTAAGAATAAAGGGAATGGGGTCATGCCGGGCTACCAGCGCGGCAATACGCAGAATCATATCGAAGGGCAGGGTTGCGCGGCCACTTTCCACTTCCTGCAGTAATTCTTCGTCCTTGAGCCCCAGGATTTCTGCCAGCTCCTGAAGATTGAGTCCCGCCACTTCGCGGGCATCTTTGAGAAATTCTCCCGCTTCCGCCATAGCCCGCAAACGCTCGGGATCAAGCGACTTCATGTAGAGGTCTTTCAGCCAGTTATCCGTGTACATCAACGGAATCGCAGACCCTGTCTTAACCACCTCAAAAACACTGGTAGTTATCAGTCCTGTGTAGTCCAGCAACTGATCGATCAAGGAACTGCGCAGACTCTCCTTGTGACCACTACCCTCTGACTCTTTCGTCGACGGTTTCCCTGCTTTTCCCTGCTGCGATTTACGGCCAGTTTGTTCACTCACGTCTCACCTATGCAGACTGTTCGCAATTAACCTGTTTTGAGGATAGCCCTTCTGCCGCCAGGTAGAAAGCAGAAACAGGTATCCCGAAAAGTGAACGGGCTAACAAAATGTTCTTTCTGCTCTGCAAATACTGTGACCTCTTACCACTCTGATCTGAACGTACAGACATTTTCTGTTTCTATAAATTGCCGACACTCTATTACAAGCGGAAATCACTCATGGAGCAGCCTTATAAAGCGACCTTGATGACGTTCAGGGCCTGGCCCTGGATTGTCCTGCTGGTATGGCTGCTGCAAGGCTGCGCAGGACAAGCAAAACAAGGGGCGGACAACACGACTAGCAATGTCGACGTGGAACCCACCGTGGTCGCCTACGATGAATACCGCGACCCGCTACAGAGGATGAATCGTGCTGTTTTCGCCTTCAATGATGTCATCTATCGATACGCCATGATTCCCGTCGCCAAGGGTTACAACTGGCTGTTGCCTGCGCCCGTCAGAACCAGCGTAGGCAATGCCTTTCACAATATTGCGATGCCGATTCGCAGCGTTAACTATTTGCTGCAACTGAAACCGAAAGAGGCCGGTGTAGACGTGCTGCGGTTTGTCATTAACTCCACCGTCGGCCTACTCGGCCTGTTTGACCCGGCGGACCACTGGTTTGATCTGGCGCGAACCAACAACGGATTTGAAAACACCCTGAGCCACTACGGCAGCAGCTACGGCACCTACCTCGTCCTGCCCATTGTCGGCCCCGCCGATCTGCGCAGCGGATCCGCCCTGATCGCCGACTACCTGCTGCATCCGGTGCCGCATATGACGCGTCAGCCCGACAGCAGTTACATCATGGCCACCGATCAGCTGCAGTCCTTTGCCACTCGCGCCGAACAATACGAAAAACTGCGAGCCCGCAGCGACGACCCCTACCTGTTTTTTCGCAATCTCTACCTACAAGGCGTGCAGCGAGATGACGCACATCAAAGCGATTGCAAGCAGGAGCATGAATCATGCTAGCCGGCTTGTTTCGCTTTCCGCTGGCGATTATTTTTCTGATAGCCGCACTGACAGCAGTGCTCGGCTGGCATAGCCGGCAGTTTGAAATCAATGCCTCGGCAGAAACCCTGATTTCCGACGACAACCGCGACTATCTCGAATCCAGCAAAGCCACCCAGCGCTTTGCGCCAGAAGAATTTCTGCTGGTGGTTTACCAGCCGCAGAACCACAAGCTGTTCAGTGATCAGAGTTTTCGCGATATCCGGGAACTGACCAGAGAGTTGCAGGCACTGGATCGGGTTGAAACGGTGCGCAGTATTCTCAATGTTCCACTTTTAAGCGAGATGGACGACCTGTCCAGCGATATCGACCCACGCAACTACACTCAGGAAAAGCTCAATCTATCGGCGGAAAAACTCGCCGGTATTTTTCAGGACCACCCCATTTACGAAGGCCTGATTGTCGACAGAAAACAATCCGCAAGTGGCATCCAACTGCTCTACCGGCAGGACCCGAAGCTGGCGTCGCTGGAGTCACGCATCACAACGTTGAAACTCAAGGCCCTCGATGAGCAACTGAGCACTGCAGAGACAGTGGAACTGTCGAATCTTGAACAACAGGCGGAACCCCTGCGCGCTGAGCTCCGCCAGCAACGCCACCGTGAGGTAGAGCAGGTACTCGACATTGTCGAACCCTACCGGGCGCAGGCACACATCTATTTAGGCGGCATTCAGGTACTCGGTTACGAGCTGATTTCGATCATCAAAAGCGACCTGAGTCTGTTTGGTTCAATCATCGCACTGGTGATCTGCGCCGTGCTCGCCCTGCTGTTTCGCAGCCTGCGATGGGTCTTCGTGCCGGTGGCCTGCTGCGCCAGCAGTGTCACCATGACAATTGGCCTGTTTGGCCTGCTGGGCCTGAAGGCAACGGTGATTTCGTCCAGCTTTGTCGCCTTACAATTGATCCTCACGCTGGCCATCGTGATTCACCTGATCGTGCAGTACCGGGAGTCGCTTAGAAATATGCCATACGCCAGCCAGCGCGAGGTAGTACTCGACAGTATGCGGCGCAAGCTGGCGCCCTGCCTGTTTGCCGCGGCAACCACCTCCATCGGTTTTGGCTCGCTATTATTGAGTTGCATTCAGCCGGTGATCAGTTTTGGCTGGATGATGGTCGTGGCCATGTTTGTGTCCACCGTGTGCAGTCTGCTGCTGGTACCGGCCTTCAACCTGATGCTGCCGCGCCAGGACGTTCCGCAACGCAACAGCCTGTTCCGCCGCCTGATCAGCGCCTGCCATTTTCTCGCGACCCAGTACAGGCGCGCGGTTTATACCGGCAGCACCGTACTGGCGATCGCGGTCGGCGCCGGCGTGGCTTTTTTGAGTGTTGAAAACAGCTTTATCAACTATTTCGAACAAGACACCCGCATTCACAAGGAACTGAAATTTGTCGATCAGAATTTCGGGGGCTCAACGCCGCTGGATATTATCTACAGCATTCCCTCTGAAGAGCGGGCGGAGGTCCCGACGCTGAGCGCGGCGACGGTGCAGCGCCTGCAGCGTATTCAGCACGCCCTTGAGCAACACGACGCGGTGGGCACGACTTTATCGGTAGTCAATTTCACCGAGCTCGCCAAGCAGATAAACCAGGGTAAGCCGCTGACGGAATATGAGCTGACCGCGGTGTACTGGAGCCTCGACAAATCGGTGCGCAGGGATCTGCTGGGCGCCTTTTTTGCGCCGGACGCCCAGGAGCTGAGAATCAGCACCCGTATCAAAGACAGCACCCAGAATCTGGACCGCAAGCAACTGCTGAGCGACTTGCGCGCCGACCTTGAAGCTCAGGGCATTCCAGAGTCAGCGGTAAGTCTGACCAACCTGTTCGTGCTCTATCAGGGCCTGCTGGAGCAACTCTTCAGTTCCCAAATACTGACACTGGGCGCGGTATTTGCCGCACTGGGCCTCGCCTTCGCGTTGATTTTCCGCTCACTGCGCCTGGCGCTGATTGCCTTGATACCCAATCT
>JBFHCW010000157.1:0-5546 GCA_041585035.1 Litorivivens sp. | reverse complement strand
GTCCACCCAAAGAAAATCAGAAAGCACTACACAGTCCCGCCCCGTCGAGAAGCGGGAATTCTACCAAGGTATCGGCTGTACGCCCAGTCAGGGTTTGAACTCATGTAATAAAGCTTTGAGTTTGAAGGTCGCTTCGATCTCGGCCTTGTGCTTCTCGGCAACCGATTTCTTCAGCTCTGGCCCGACAAATACCCGCTGCAGTACATTGCCACTGCTTGTGGGTGCCGCTTTCACGTAGGCTTTGTAGCCTTTTGCCTGCAAGCGCTCCTTGAGTTTATTGGCATTTCCTTCATTGCTGAAACTGGCCACCTGCACAATCCAGGCATTGGCGACACCGGTGCTGTCGTCGACTATGGGCGTCTTGGGCTCAGGCTGACTTGCAGTTTCAACCTGCTTCTCGGGCTCAGACGCTGCCTCGGATTGCGCGCTGCTGCCATTAGCTGGGATAGCGGGTACTGGGGGCTCGGGCAGGGGCTGTTCCGGCTCCACTTCGGCGACCTGCACAGGGCGTTTCGGCACGGAAGGTTCCGGCTCGACGACTTTGGGCGCCGGCGGTATTTGGGTGCTACGGTCCACTTTGTAAGCAGCCGGGCCAGTAAACAGAACTGACCACAGCACAATACCACCGCTCACCAGCACCAGCGCGCCTACCAGTCGCTGTTTCATTCAGATTTCCCCTTCCAGATCCTGTCGAGACAACTTCTGCTCAAGAATGTTTTTTATAGCCGCCACGGTGAATACCGAGCCAAAGACCACCAGACGGTGACCCGGCTCGAGCAAAGACATCGCCCGGGCGAAAGTCTGGCGCATGTTTTTGCTGACACTGATCATAGAGATCCCCTGGGCGTGTAGCAATGGTGCAAGATCGCGGGCGGGCTTTGCTCTGGGATTCCCTGTCAGATCCCCGAGAAACCAGGCGTGAAAGGAATCTTTGAGCGCCGCCACCATGGCATCAATTTCCTTATCAGCCATGACCGCAAACAGCGCACAACAGCGCTCGACGGGCGGCAATTCCTGCAAGTGTCGCCCCAACGCCTCGCTTGCTGCAGGATTGTGGGCGACATCGAGAATGATGTCGACGCCTTCGAAAGTCAGGTGTTCCTGCCGCCCCGGAACGGTGGAGCTCAAAGCAGACCAATCAGGGGGCGCATCATCTTTGAGCAGCCAGTATGCCTGCAAGGCACAGGCTACATTTACGGGGAGCAAGTGAAGCTGCCCACTATAGTGAACCTCGCGGCGGGAACCGCCCCGCGACAGCCCCCACCAGAGTGCGCCGCCCTTATC
Source organism: Litorivivens sp. (assembly GCA_041585035.1). Classification (GTDB taxonomy): domain Bacteria; phylum Pseudomonadota; class Gammaproteobacteria; order Pseudomonadales; family Spongiibacteraceae; genus Litorivivens. The sequence continues at coordinate 4,262 of JBFHCW010000157.1, read as the reverse complement.
CGACGGCTGCAACGCAAAATCGTCACCGCAATGGTAATACGGGCAGGCCAGCTCTTTAACGCGGTCGAGCACCGATGCGGGTGGCTCAGCGTCACCACAGACAACCGCAACACCGGGCCTGAAAATTCCGGCTTTCTCTGCACCGATCTGCTCGCGGTCACTGCCCAGCCAGGCCTCGTGGTCCAGAGCAACGGACGTCAACACGCACAGATCCGGGTCAACAATATTGACCGCATCAAGGCGCCCGCCCAGCCCTACTTCGAGAATCACGTAATCGAGCTTTGCCTGAGCAAAATTGTGCAGGGCCGCCAGAGTCGAAAATTCAAAATAGGTTAGCGCTATATCATTGCGGCAGCGCTCTACCGCTTCGAAGCCTTTGATGATTGTTTCATCGTCCAGCTCGACGCCATTGACGCGAACCCGCTCGTTATAACGCAGCAGATGAGGCGACGTGTATAGCCCAACCCGGTGCCCCGCACTCAGCAGCAGATTTTGCAGCAGCTCCACCACAGAGCCCTTGCCATTGGTCCCGGCGACGGTAATAACTTTCGCAGAAGACAGGTCGGGATTGAGTTTTTCAAAAACGGGAGAGAGTCGATCCAGGCCCAGCGCCATCGGCGCCGGGTGCAGGGTTTCCAGCCGTTGCAGCCAGTCAGAAAGTGCAGTCATTCCTGCGAATAGAATGTCATATTACCGAGCAAACGGCTCAGGGTGTCGCGAATATCCTTGCGGTGCACGATCATGTCAATGGCACCGTGCTCCAGCAGAAATTCACTGCGCTGGAAGCCCGGCGGTAACTTCTGGCGAATGGTCTGCTCAATAATATTGGGGCCAGCGAAACCGGCACGGGCGCCAGGTTCGGCAATGTTGATATCTCCGAGCAGCGCCAGGGAAGCCGACACGCCACCGTAGATAGGGTCGGTCATAAACGAAATATAGGGAATGCCTTCCTGTTTCATACGTTCCAATACGGCGCTGGTTTTCGCCATCTGCATCAGGGATATCAAAGCCTCCTGCATGCGAGCGCCCCCGGAGGCGGAGAAACACACCAGCGGTACCCGCTCTTCCAGCGCTACATTGGCGGCCTGAGTGAATTTTTCACCGACCGCATAACCCATGGAACCACCGTGGAAATTAAATTCAAAGGCGACAGCAACTACGGGCAACTCTTTCAGACTGCCTTTGAAAGCCACCAGCGCATCTTTTTCACCGGTGGATTTCTGCGCTGCTGTGAGGCGATCCTTGTACTTGCGCTTGTCTTTGAATTTGAGCCGGTCGATAGGCTCGATATGGCTGAGGATTTCTTCGCGACCATCTTCGTCCAGAAAAATATCCAGACGCCGGCGGGCACCGATGCGATGATGGTGGTCACACTTGGGGCAGATATCAAGATTGGCTTCCAACTCGGGCCGGTACAGCACAGCGTCGCACTTGACGCATTTTTTCCAGAGGCCTTCCGGTATGGCGCTGCCGCGACCATTCTCGTCGCGGCGATCTATCGGGTTTTCCCGCCGCACTATGGAGGGAACAATTTTATCGACCCAGCTCATGACGCTTCCTGTAATTAAGTCTAAATAACGCTTTCAAATTTGCAGTTATTCTAACGACTTATGGCATCAAGTGCATGACGGATATCGCGAATTAATGTTGTCGCCTCCAACACATCCGTGCCATTTTTCTCAGCGCTGGCCACCGCGTCAACCAGCGCACTGCCCACGACAACGCCATCACAGCAGACTGCGACGCGCGTAGCCGTTTCCGCGTTTTTAATACCAAAACCCACGGTAACCGGCAGGTCCGTGTGGGCCTGAATGCGTTTCATCAGTTTCTGCACCTGATCAACGTCGATATTGCCTGCGCCGGTTACCCCTTTCAGAGAAACACAGTAGATATAGCCCCCGGCCAGACCGGCGACTTTGGCAATCCGCTCGTCCGTCGTCGTTGGTGCCAGCAAAAAGATATTGTCCAGATCATGTCGCGCCAGTGCCTCATTGAGCGGCTCAGCTTCCTCCGGTGGCATATCCACAATCAGGACACCGTCCACACCCGCACGGCCGGCGCGCTCGGCAAAGCTGTCATAGCCCATGCGCTCCACCGGGTTGGCATAGCCCATCAAGACAATCGGCGTATATTGATCTTGTTTCCGGAACTCAGCGACCAGCTCCAGTATCCCGCTCAGACTGACCGCGTGCACCAGCGCACGCTCGTGCGCCAACTGGATTGTCGGCCCCTCTGCCATCGGGTCTGAAAACGGCACGCCCAACTCCAGAATATCCGCGCCCTGTTCCACCAGCTTGTGCATCAGCGGGAGGGTGCGCCCCAGATCGGGATCACCCGCGACTATGTAGGGAACCAGCGCCTTGCGTTCATCGGCGCGCAGGGCATCAAACTTGGCGGTTAAACGACTCAATGTAACTTCCTTAAACGTAAACTGGCTTCAGGTTAACTGGATACCGTCGATCTGCGCGACGGTGTGAATATCCTTGTCACCGCGCCCCGACAGATTGATGATGATGGTCTCGTCTTTGCCCATGGTCTGGGCAAGTTTCTTGCCATAGGCCAAGGCGTGGCTAGACTCCAGGGCCGGCATTATGCCCTCCACAAGCGTCAACTCCCGAAAGGCAGCAAGCGCCTCGTCATCATTGACACTCACGTACTCGGCACGACCGATATCTTTCAGCCAGGCATGTTCAGGCCCAACGCCCGGGTAGTCCAGACCGGCGGACACCGAGTGGGTGTGGATGATCTGCCCGTTGTCATCCTGCATCAAATAAGTCCGGTTACCGTGCAGCACGCCCGGCGTTCCCGCACTGAGCGGCGCCGCATGCTGCCCGGTTTCTACGCCGTAGCCACCCGCCTCAACACCGTACATCGCAACAGATTCGTCGTTGAGGAAGGGATGGAACAGGCCAATGGCGTTTGAGCCACCGCCCACGCAGGCCACCAGCGCATCCGGCAGTCGCCCGGTCTGATCCAGACACTGGGCGCGCGCCTCACGCCCGATAATGGATTGAAAATCCCGCACCAGCTGCGGATAGGGGTGCGGTCCCGCGACGGTACCAATAATGTAAAAGGTGTCGTCGACGTTGGTGACCCAGTCGCGCATTGCTTCGTTCATCGCGTCTTTTAGGGTGCGTGAACCGGACTTCACCGGAATCACCTCTGCACCCAATAATTTCATGCGGTAAACATTCAAGGCCTGACGGTGAACATCTTCTTCACCCATGAACACATGACAGCTCATACCCAGCCGGGCGGCAACCGTGGCTGATGCGACACCGTGCTGACCGGCCCCTGTTTCAGCAATAATGCGTTTCTTGCCCATATGCTTGGCCAGCAGGGCCTGACCGATGGTGTTGTTAACCTTGTGGGCGCCGGTGTGATTGAGATCTTCACGCTTCAGGTAAATCTGTGCGCCGCCGGTTTCGCGGCTCCAGCGCTCGGCCAGATAGAGCGGTGAGGGTCTTCCGACATACTGAGCCAGATCCTGATCAAACTCTGCCTGAAAACCCTTGTCATCCTTTAAACGCTGGTAGGCCGCCTCCAATTCGTCCAGCGCACACATCAGGGTCTCTGACACAAAGCGCCCACCATAGGGACCAAAGTGCCCGCGCTTGTCCGGGAAACTTGCGTAATCTACTGTCTTGTCTATCGCATTAGCCACGATTTACTGCCTCTATAAAAGCTCGAATTCTATCTTCTGACTTGATGCCTGGCGCCGACTCCACACCACCGCTGACATCCACTGCTGCGGGCCGAACCTGTTCTATGGCCTCACTGACATTGTCCGGATTCAATCCACCGGCCAATATGATGGCACTGCGCAAGGACTCGGGGATAACCCTCCAATCGAAGGTCTCTCCCGTGCCTCCGGCGACTCCCGGCTTGTAGCTGTCCAGCAATATCCCGCTTGCCGACGGGTAATCCGCAGCCATCGCTGCAAGGTCAGCCCCGGGACGGGTACGCAGCGCTTTAAGATAGGGAATACCAAACTGTCGGCAGAAAGCTTCGCTCTCATCGCCGTGAAACTGCAGGCGGTCGAGTCTGACCTTGCTCAGTACAAGCTCCACTTCCGCGGGCTCCGGATTCACAAACAAACCCACTGACGCTGTGAAAGCGCCCAGGCTGGCCGTAATTTCAGCGGCAGATTCCGGGCTTATATTCCGCGAGCTGGGCGGATAAAACACCAGACCAATTGCATCAGCGCCCGCGCGGTCGGCTGCTAGAGCGTCATCGACTCGCGTTATGCCGCAGATCTTTAC
>JBFHCW010000156.1:0-5576 GCA_041585035.1 Litorivivens sp. | reverse complement strand
TTGAGAGAAATACATATCGTGAGAAAGTTGACCAGCTTGTTGGGAAACTCGCAGCGCCTTGATGGAGGCGCCATGTTCGGCAACGCGCCAAGGGCGCTGTGGTCGCGATGGGTGGAGCCTGATGCCAACAACCAGATTGCCCTGAGTTGCCGTTGCTTGCTCATACAGGAAGAGAACCGCAATATTTTGCTGGAAACAGGGATTGGCGCATTTTTCCCGCCAGAACTGGCGCAGCGCTATGGCGTTGTTGAGCAGAGGCATTGTCTGCTGGATAGTCTGGCTGAGCACGGATTAAGTCATAGCGATATTGATATCGTCGTGCTCTCTCACCTTCACTTTGACCATGCGGGCGGTTTGTTAAGGGCTTGGGAAGACGGAAAGTTTGCTGATCTTTTATTCCCGAACGCCCGATTTATAGTCAGCAGGCAGGCATGGGAGCGAGCCAAAAATCCCCATCCACGCGACCGGGCCTCCTTTATAAAAGATATTACGACGCTACTCGAGGAAAGTGGCCGTTTGGAATGGGTCGATGCCGAGACATCGCCGCTGCTCGGGCCAGGATATCGCTTTCACCTGAGTCACGGTCACACGCCGGGCATGCTGCTGACCGAAATTGAGATGCCTGACGGCCCGATACTGTTTGCCGCAGATCTTGTGCCGGGAGTGCCTTGGGTTCACCTGCCCATCACCATGGGTTACGACCGATTCCCCGAGGCCGTTATCGACGAAAAGCAGGCCTTGCTGTCTGATCTCCAGCAACGTGGGGGTCGCCTTTTCTTTACCCATGACAGCAGCGTCGCGACTGGACGCGTAACCCTTGATGATAAGGGGCGTTACCGTGTGGTTGACACGCATTTAACACTTACTCAATTGTCGGAATAGCGCAATCTTAGCGAAAGCCGGCTATCTCGCCGGTCAGTCCTGTCCTTGGAGGCCAAACATGAGTAAGCAAAAACCACAAAACCATCCTCGTGGTGTGCTGATAGAAGCTGAGGACTTTTACTGTTACGGTGGCTGGTTGCTCGACTCCCAGTTTGAAACACAAATGGGGTCGCCGTATTTATTGGCGCATGGTCTGGGCCGCCCGGTCGAAGATGCCAGCACTGAGATCACATTGGAAGAGGCCGGTGAGTACGAAGTCTGGGTGCGGGCCAAGGACTGGGTGCCCGGTTATCACCCCGGGCGCTTCGAACTGTTGATAAACGCAGAGCCACTGCCAACCGAGTTTGGTGCTAATGATCAGGACTGGTCGTGGCAGTCGGGCGGACGGGTTTGTTTGCCAAAAGGCCCCTTGAAGCTGGCGCTACACGACCTGACCGGGTTTGAAGGTCGTTGCGACGCCATTTACTTGAGTAAGGATGGTCAACAACCGTCCAATGAAGTTAATTCGGACACTGCGGCTTGGCGCAAGGCGCTGCGTGGACTACCTGAAGAACCCTTGGACCAGGGTGAATTTGATGTGGTGGTTGCCGGAGGCGGTGTCAGCGGTTGTGCGGCGGCTCTGGCCTCTGCGCGATTGGGGCTGCGTGTTGCTCTAATTCATGACCGCCCAGTGTTAGGCGGAAATGCCAGCAAGGAAATCGGGCTGATGCCGCGCGGCGCCCAAGGCGCTTTGCTCAAAGAACTCTCGGCACGATTGGAAGATGGCGACCTGGCTGCGCGCTCACTGCTTGAGGCAGAGGCGACAGCCGAAGTCTTTATGGAGCATCGCATTGTCGCGACTGAGACTCAGAATCATCGTATTGTGTCGATTGATGCGGTGCAGGCGCGCGGCGGCATAGAGCGTCGATTCAGAGGCAAGGTCTTTATTGATACTACCGGTGTTGCCTTGCTGGGCGTGTTGTCTGGCGCTGAAACCCTGTTCGGTCGCGAGTCAAAAGCCGAGTACGACGAAGGCTACGCCCCTGAGCAGGGCGATGACATGCACCACGGCAATACGCTATTTTTCCGCACCCACATGGCGGCTGAGCCACAGCCTTTTCCTGAAGTGCCTTGGGCAACTGAAGTGGCTAAAGATTACGCTAATCTTAGCGGTCAACTTATCCAGTCGGGTGAGGAGAACGGCCCCGGTCCGTCGGCCAATCCCGATACACCAGAGTTCCAGTTCAGTGACCCATCAAAGCCCTGGATGCAAGAGTTTCCGGCCACGCACTTTTGGGAATACGGGCAGTGGCTAGACCCCTACACCTCGGGTGAATTCGTGCGGGATTATTTGATGCGCGCTTTATACGGCACCCTGTATAACGTCAAACAATCAAAGCCCGAAGAATACGCGAATCTTGCTTTTGAATGGATGGCCTTTGTCGCAGCACAGGGTGAGTTCAAGCGTTACAAGGGCGATTATGTGCTGACGGAAAATGACATCCGTGAACATACGCCCTTTGATGATTTGCTAATTGCGAATGACGGTTACTTCTGTATCCACTGCGCATTCGAGCCCGGCGAGAGTAAATACGACTTTCGCCTGAAAGACTGGATCTGGGACGCTCGCGACAAGTCGTCCTACGGCATTCCCTTTCGCTGCCTGTACTCAGCCAATATCGAGAATCTGATGATGGCAGGCAAGCACATCAGTGTGACCCATGTGGCCGGTTCAGCAACCAAACTAATGGGCAATGGCGCGCAACACGGCGTGGCGGTCGCAGCGGCTGCTTTGCTGTGCATCAAACATGAGGAAACGCCGCGCGGCTTGTATGAAAACAGACTGGATGAATTGAAGCAGTTGGTGCACGAATTAACTGACCATGATCATGATTTGGCCCACAACCCGCCGCAACGCAAATTTAAGCCAGTGCCCGGCTGATTGTTTGGGCGCAGGTCATCAAGATAACAACTGAACGGAGAGCTTAGTAATGAGGTTTAAAGGAATTGCACTGCTGATTACGACTATGTTCGCTGGCGTAGTCCACGCGAACAGTTATGTTATTCACGCCGGAAAATTAATCGACGGTATATCCAAACGCGCTACAGAAAACGTTAGCGTTGTCGTAGCCGATAGCAAAATCGTTTCAATAGATTCTGGCTTCATCGCTCCGAGCTCTGAACAGACTTTGATTGATTTGAAAGACTCAACCTTGATGCCGGGGCTGATGGATCTGCACAGTCACGTTGAAACCTTGTTAACGCCCGAAAGTTATGCGGAAAAATATTCCATAGACGAAGCAAACACGGCGATTCGAAGCACAGTGTATGCGAAGGACTTGCTCATGGCCGGCTTCACCACCGTTCGAGATCTGGGTGGTGAAACAGTCACTAATTTGCGCGATGAAATTAATCGCGGCACGGTGCCCGGCCCACGCATCTATGCAGCCGGTCGCGCTATTGCGACCACCGGGGGGCACGCCGATCCTACCAACGGCTTGAACAGAACCTTGTCTCACGCAATAGGAACACCTGGGCCTGATGCCGGTGTGGTCAACGGGCCTTATGAAGCGCGTCAGGCTATCCGGCAGCGCTATAAAGAAGGTGCCGATGTGATCAAGCTGACGGTTACCGGCGGCGTCTTGAGTCTGGCCAAAAGCGGTGATAACCCGCAGTTTATGGAAGACGAGCTGCAAGCCATCATGGAAGCAGCCAATGATTATGGCTTTGTTGTGGCGGTTCATGCCCATGGTGCTGCCGGTATGAAGCGCGCGGTAGAGGCGGGTGTGCATTCCGTTGAGCACGGCACCTACATGACCGATGACATCATGCGTTTGATGAAACGCAAGGGCACCTATTATGTTCCAACAATTTCTGCCGGAAAGTGGGTTGAGAAGCACGCCGATGCCTATCCTGCTGTCATCCGGCCCAAGGCGCGTGCCATTGGGCCCCTGATTCAGGATACCTTTGCCCGAGCGTATAAAGCCGGTGTGAAAATAGCCTTCGGCTCGGACAACGGCGTCTTCCCGCACGGGCTGTCCGGTCAGGAGTTTGTCTACATGGTGGAGGCGGGCATGCCAGAAATGGAAGCGATTAAATCTGCAACCATACATGCGGCAACCTTATTGCGTATTCAGGACAAGCTCGGTTCAGTCGAGCCCGGCAAACTGGCTGACCTCGTTGCTGTGAAAGGCAATCCGCTTGAGGACATCGAGCTAATGACCAAGGTCGATTTTGTGATGAAAGATGGCGTGGTTTACAAGAGCCACTAAAGGTTTTTGCGGAGTAAATTTATTCAGCTTGAGGGGCGCGACTATATTTGCGGTGACCAGTTAACCATCGCGGACATTGCCGCGTATCGCTGGGTGAGAGGTTGGAAATAGAGCAAGATTGATATCACTGGCCATACCAACGTGGTGGCCTGGGTAGACAGAGTGCGTGCCCGACCGGCAGTGGAACGCGGCCTGTCCTATGACTTTGACCAACAGGAGATTGATTCCTGGGCCGAGGAGACACGCAAGCGCTATGCCTCAGGTGGTGCTTCCATTTGCGTCTAATGAGAGCATCAATGCAGACAGGTGATGTTCGATGTTGGGATGCTCCCGTAGGGAGCGTCCTAAAGACTTTCAGCAAAGTCAGCAAGTTGCTGAAAGATGTCCGTGAGCTGGTGCCGCAGCAAAAAGACCTGGAAAGTGCCAGGTAGACAGCCATTCTGCAGGTTGTTCAAAATTTCGAGGTCTCAGCCAGGGAGCTGTCGGTCTTTTTCGGCCTGACGCTAAGCCTGTCCATTACCTATGTGCTGTATTCCGGTCCGATGCCCGGTGCTGGCGTGGGTGCGCTGGCGGCTGGCCAGTCATGCTGCTTCCAAGCTCTCTGAAGGGGAGTGCGCCCTGCGGGTAAGTCGCTTGACTCGTAAAAAGCTATATGTCTTAATCTGATGGTGGCTATTTTCTCTGTTGATCAACGAACGGAAAACAACATGAAATTGATAAAAATACTGGCCGTCGCGCTCACGCTCACGCTGGCGGCCTGTGCGCAGCAAACGGCGGTAGCGCCCGACAAGGCTTCAGCTGAATTGAGTGCCGTGCTGGCTCAGTACATGGAGCGTAATGCCAGGGACAATCCCTTTTCGGCACTGGTTTCGGGCGAAAAACCCCTGGCTATGCCTGACATGAGCTATGAGGGTGCCAAAGCCAGAGCAGCGTTTGCGCGTACCTTGCTTGCCAATGTCAAACGCATCGATGCCGACGCCTTGTCGCATGAGGAACAACTTACTTTGGCGATGTTCGAGCGTCAGTTACGGCTGAACGTCGAAGGACTGGATCACTATTGGCTATCGTTTCAGGCGACGCCTTATCAGGCCGGCTTGCTGGTCAGCAATGTGCCCAAATTGCTTGGCGCTTTCGACCTAGCCGTGGCGCAAGACCGTCAGGATTACACCGCATTTGTTGGCAGTATCGCGGCATTGTTTGACGCTTATCGTGAACAACTGGAACAACAGCAAGTACGCGGTATCTACTTGCCCAAGCCCGCCGTGCCGGGCACCAAGGGGCTGTATCAAGGCTTAGTGGCTCCCATGCCGCTCATGGTGACACCTGCAGATGAGCGCTTGAAAGGCCTGTCTTCTGCGGAGAAGGAACAGTTCAAGGCTTCAGTGCAGCAGGTGCTGGATACTAAATTGTTACCTTCCTTGAACAGCCTGATTGCTGTTTTCA
>JBFHCW010000155.1:0-5626 GCA_041585035.1 Litorivivens sp. | reverse complement strand
CGGTAGCGGCGCTGTACATGGCGATGGCGAATCAGGCGCTGTTCGGCGCGCTCGGCCTCACTGACGGTGCGGGCCTGGGGCAGTTTCTCGCGAATCTCGCTGAAGGCGATCTTCTCGACTTTCAAGGTGGGCCACTGCTCCTTGGGTGGTGGCGTGGGATAGGTCCAGCGCATGGAGGTATAGCCGTGGGGCAGGCCGCTGGTACTGACCCAGTTGGCGATGCCGGGGTCTTTGTGGCAGACCACCCAGCGGTAGCCTCCGTCCTCATCGCGGTCCAGAAAATGGGCATTGATATTAGACGGGTAGCTTTCAAAATCCAGCGATTCGCCCCAGAGATTCGCCAGATGAAAACCCATAAAAGCGGGCTCGACCGGTGTGTGGCTTTCGATGAGAAGGGCTTCATCATCGCCCAGAAGATAGGTGCCGCCAGCGTAGATATTGCTGCTCTGGCCGCCACCGGTGGCAATGCCAAGGGCGTTGGGCGGGTTCATATCGTTAACCGGCATAAAGGGGCGGTCCATCCCCATTTTGTCGCTGATACCGCCGGGGATCTTGCCGTAGGTCTCCAGCGTGATGGCGTTAAAGGCATTCCAGAAGTGCACCTGATTGCGGGTGATTTTGCCGACTTCGCGCATCAGATTTGTCGCTTTGTCGGCATCGATGGGAGGTTTGATCTCCTGCTCGCAGTCGAGCCGGAGTATTTCCAGATCCATCACATCCTGGTGTGCCCAGTCGTGGAACAGCTCGCGGCAGGTAAGGTAGCGCCCCACGTACTCGGTGTCGTGGCTGATGCGTTTGCTAAGCAGAAAGTTGCCCTCATAACCCTCGGGTTTTTCCGGGGCGATCAAAATTTCAAAGTAACCATTGTCATCAACGAGTAGGGCGCTGCTGTCGATTGTCGCTGTGTTGATGCGCGAGCCGGGTTTCATTTCCGACAGCTGGCCGCTGTCGCCGGCATAGCCGCTGGAAAGTTCAAAAATAACGTATTGCGGGGCGGTCGTACCTTCGGCGGCTTGTTCGCCGCGCCAGTGGCGCGTATCCGCTGCCTTGCCCCGAACCCGGTAGCGGTAATGGCCGTCGATTTCCGCCATCAGGTAAACCGCGTCGGCATTGTCGATAGTGGCTCGGTTGGTGGGCTGGATGGCGCGACGAAAGCGCGGGTAGAGCGGGTCGGCGAGGGCGCGCTCGATGCCGCTGAGCATAAAGCCGAGAACATAGCGGTAGCCTTCGGCGAGATTGCGCTCGGTGGGTGGCGCCGGGTGTAATGCTGGCGTGTCGATCGCGTCACGGGCCTCCTGAAAACACTGAATCATGTCGTCAAAGGCCGAACGCAGTTGCTGTTTGATCTGTTTATTGTCGTCGGTCATGGTTTTCTCCGTTTATCCGGCAGCATCGCTGCTGCGCGGCCACTGGTACTGGTCGTAGAAATCTTTCAGCTCGTTTTCGATGGTCTCCCGGGTCAGTGCGTACTCACCCAGGCTGTACTCGAATTTTGAGGCGTGATTCTTTTCCCGTTCGGCCTGGGCCTGCAGGTAGGCATCAAAGCTCTCTGACAGGTCCAGCCCCAGCGCTTTGTAAACCGCGTGCACGGTATCCCGGGGTGAGCCGGTAATATCGCGGTAGTCCACCACAATCTGGGGCGTGCGTGGGTGGGCCGCCAGTTGGATCGCCGGGTTGCGGAAGGTTTCAAAGGACAGATCGCGCAGGGTATCGAGCGAAGACTGGTAGTCCGCTTTTTTCCAGCCCTGATGCTGCCAGGATTTTTCCACCAGTTTGAGCAGGCTGGGGATGCACTGATGGGGATCGCGCATCATCACGACAATTTTGGCGTCGGGGAAGGTTTCAATCAGCGAGCCGACCCAGCCACTCATGACGGGGTTCTTGCTCAGGTGTATCTTGTCGCCGCCGTTCAATAACAGCTGGCGTTTAACGCACTCCTTATAGTGGTGCAGCCAGCGCTTGCGTTTGGCTGGCATCTGGTCAACATGAAACAGATCAATGACGTCCATCACCGGCAAGTCGGTGGCCCACTGTTGGGTGACGAAGGCGGCGCGCATGGCGAACTGGTCTTCTTCGGAGTTCCACAGGCTCATGTCGTGCATATGGCGGAAGGGACCGAAGGTTTTTTCGTCCCAGGCCTGAAGTTTTTTCAGTATGGGGCTGCCCAAAAGGGCGTCGAGTTTGCCCAGCAGGCGAATGGTTTTTTTCTGCAGCAGGGAGGGGAAGAAGGTCTCCCAGTAGAGAAAGTAGCTGAAGCGATCGCCGTCAGCGGACATCAGGCGGTGCATCAGGGTCGTGCCGCTGCGGGCATGGCCGACGATAAATACTGGGGTTTTGACCTTTTGGGTCCACAGGCGGGGAAACAGCAGATAGTCGAGCACAAAGCAGAGCGCGTGAAAAAGGGTAACCAGCGGGGTGATGACCAGCAGGCGGAACAGCAGCTGGCGGCGTTTGGGCCATTGCTTGAGCCCCCAGACATAGCGCGTAACGCGCCAGTAATAGTCAAAGTCGAAGTACATGGTTTACCTTAGTGTTAATGCGTTCGCTACAATCTAGGGCGCTCGTCTGAACCTGACAACTGCGGTTTGTGATTGAGTGAGAATATCTAACGCCATGAATATAAAGGGTTTATTTTTGGGTTATGGAAAGACTTACATTTTTCGGCCGGGCCCGCGACAGTGACTGAACTGCCGCGCCCGCGCAAGCGCCCCAAGCAGAGTCGCTCTGCTGAGCTGGTTCGCGCCATACGCGAGGCCTGTTTGCAGATTCTGGATCAGGAAGGCGCTGAGCGACTGACTACCCAGCGTATCGCCGATGTGGCCGGCGTAAATATCGCCTCGGTTTACCAGTATTTCCCGAACAAAGAAGCGGTGCTGGCTGAAGTCTACGAAAACCAGCTGGCTGAACTGGCAGATCTGGCAAGTGCCGAATTCCAGCGCATCTGGAAGCTGTCATCGAAATCCTTTGAGGGTACCTTGCGAGCCATTATCGCGATGGAAGCGGATTTTCTTTTACAGCTTTACCGTATGAATCCCGATTTCTATCAGCAGTACCATCAGGCGCTGGATGTGCGCGAGCGGGTCAACCAGCGCACTCAGGCCGAGTCCAACCCTTCCTGGGCTGACTGGTTCAGCCAGTTTCTGGCGCAGCATGCTGAGAAATTGCGGCCGGGAGACCGGGAGACCCAGGCCTTTCTGGCCCGGCACACCCTTGAGGGAGCCTTAACCGCAGCGCTGCGGGAGCGCCCGGAAGCGCTGGGCGAAGCAGCTTTTCGGGAAGAGGTGCTGGTTTTACTGCTGCGTTACCTCTTGCTGGAGCGATAGTCTGGACATGGTTAATGAACTACCGAGTTGCTTGGCGGGCAGTTTCTATTGAGACTGTCGGCGACGCTGCCTAACGGCGCGCGATGCGAATCAACAGTATTCAGGATTTCCCAATGAAAGACATGGTGCAACCCGGAGAAGAGCAGTGCCCCTTCTCATTTAATTTCGATGAAACCACCTTCAAGCCCGGCGATGTGGTCAGCTACCGTGTCGATGGTAGCTTCGGTGACATGCCCTTCGTCGGTGTGCTGTTAGAGGTTCACGACGACCACGTGATTCTCTGTCACGACGACGGCAACCGTCCGCCCAAATCCAGCCCGATGCGCGGCACTCGCGAGAGTCGCCCGGTAGTCAGCGAAGAAGATGCACTGAAATAAGGCGTATTTCGACACGCCGGTATAACCAGCAGCACTATGGCGCACTGACACGATTAAATTTCCTCCATTCTAACGGCAGCCCTTTGTATTCTGCCGAGTGCCGTGCAGAATCTCCCCAGACTCAGAATAATATCGATAAAAGGCCTAGAGCCTGATCAAAAAGGGGATTCTATGCACCGCTCGTACCTGGTGTTTCCGATGCTCATGCTGGCAACGGTTTGCTCGTCTGCACAGCCCGCCGAAGAGCGCGCTGCACGTAACATCATTGAAGAGGTGGTGGTTACGGCCCGCAAACGCGAAGAAAATATCCAGGAAACCCCACTGGCCGTTACGGCGCTTAGTGGCGATGATCTGCGAGAAGCGGGCATCGACAATGTGGCGGACCTGTCCAAGAGCGTGCCGTCCCTTCAGATCAACAAGGGGCAGGGCAACCAGATTTATATTCGGGGTATTGGCGAGCGCACGGGCTTTGTGCGGGTCGATCCGACCGTCGGCGTGTATCTTGACGGCCTGTTTCTGCCCAGGGCTGATGGCCAGTTGCTGGACACGGTTGATGTAGAGAGTCTGCAGGTTCTGCGTGGTCCGCAGGGCACCCTGTTCGGCAAGAACACAACCGGTGGCGCGTTGGTGCTTACGCTGGCCAAACCCCATGAAGAATTTGAGGGCTATGTGGAGGGCGGCGTTGCCAGCTACGACACCCGGAAACTGCGCGCTGGCTTTAACTTTCCTTTGAGCGACACCTTTTTTACTCGTGTGGCTTTCAATGGCATTTACAACGAAGGCTACATGAAAGATGTCGGCGACGATTCTCGCAGCAATTCTGAAGAGGGCTTATCCGCCCTGTTTCAGACCCGCTGGGATGCCAGCGAAACCCTCACCCAGGAAAACCTGCTGTTTATCGGCGACGCCAGCGGCAAGCTGACCAATACCAACTGCAATATCGCGCGTGATGAGGCCTTGTTTGTGGATGGTCTGGCGCTGCTGTGGGCCGGTGATACCGATGCCTCTCAGGGCCGTGCCTACCGGGAAAACTGCGAGTCCAACAGCCGCGAGCGGCAGGGTGACCTGACGGCCAACAAGGGGCCCAACCCCATGCTGGAACAGAACTTCGAATCGGTTTTGTTCGGCTCCACCACGACCTGGGATTTTGCGGAAAACTACACGCTAAAAGCGATTTTGGGCGTGCGGCGTGCGGTTGAGGGGCCGGTTCAGACGGCGGACAATGACGGTGGCCCGGCTGAGTATTCCGAAGCCTATAACAACGAGGACAGTATTCGTCGGTCTTACAGTCTAGAGCTGCAACTCAATGGTTCGGCTCTGAACAATCGACTGAATTTTACGACAGGATTGTTTGCGGCGGCCGAGCGCAATACAGAAACCTTTACCCTACTCACCAACCTGATCGGCATCGATAACAGCAGCCTGCTTCAGTTGGCCTCGGGGCAAGATCCCACTCGCCCGGTCTCGCCCCTGGGTACGACACCCGTAGTCGGGGCTCTTACCGGCGACCCGCTGTTGCAGTCCGATTTTGAGTTGGACAATGCCACCTATGCGGCGTTTGTACAGGCTTCTTACGATTTAACGGAATCCCTGCAACTCACTCTGGGTGTGCGCTACACCGAAGAGATCCGCAAGTCGGGCCTTAAAGTGATCGGTACCGATTTGCAGGACCTGGCCGCTCGTTTGCAGGCGGCGGATCCGCGCTTTACACCTTTAACCCCGCCGGGCCCGCTGGGGCCGCTCGCCGGCGGTCAAACCGATGGCCTGTTTTCTTTTGCCGGGTCATGGTTGGAAAATCCCGTGGGAATCGCGACGGAGGTTTTTCGTGACCGGGATGGCAACGGCATCGTCGACTACAAAATGGATACGGATAACCCCAGTTTCTTCAAGGCAGATGAGCGCTTTAGTCAGGTAACACCGATGCTG
>JBFHCW010000154.1:0-5645 GCA_041585035.1 Litorivivens sp. | reverse complement strand
TGGGGTGGTGCGTATTATGCGCACCTCCTCTTGCGGGGCAATTTAAAGCTTGGTTTGTCGGGGTATAGCGCAGTCTGGTAGCGCGCCTGCTTTGGGAGCAGGATGTCGGGAGTTCGAATCTCTCTACCCCGACCACTTCTTCGCTTTATATTCGCTTGGAGGGTCCGTGCGCCCGTAGCTCAGCTGGATAGAGCAACGGCCTTCTAAGCCGTCGGTCGCAGGTTCGAATCCTGCCGGGCGTGCCACCGCAAAAGAACAAGCCCTCAGTGGTGGCCGTAGCTCAGTTGGTAGAGTCCAGGATTGTGATTCCTGTTGTCGCGGGTTCGAGCCCCGTCGGCCACCCCATTATTTCCCCTTCTCCTTGTGTATTTCCTTGTCGTTGTTAGTTTGCGACGTAATTCCGGCATTTCTCCATCATCTTTGCGGCTCGGGGTAGATAGTTCCGGATAGTTGCAGTAAATTGTTTTCAAAATGAAGTGCATCGCGCTCCAAGTGCGTGCATCGACAAATAAGATACTGACTTCTGGAGAACCTGAATGACCACATTGTCCCGTGGCTTGACAGCGTTGGTTTGCACGCTGTTGTTATCAACCCCTCTAGTGTCTCAAGCTCAGCTAGGTCTGCCCGGTGGCGGCGCGACCGGGCCCACGCCTGACCTGAGCTGCACCGGTCGTGGTGCGGACGGCAAGATGTCCTGTGGTGATATCGGCCTCGAAGAGACCATGGATTTCTGTGACGATGTCGATGGCGACTATGTCTGTGACAGTAAAGACGAATGCCCTGATACGCCCGAAGGCGTGCCGGTGTTTATGAATGGCTGTCATGAAATGGAACTCAGTGCAGATCGTCCCTGGGTATTGCGCGGTGTCAATTTTGAGTTCGACAAAGCGGTGCTTCGCTCCGAGTCGATCTCTATTCTCGATGCGGCCGTCAACGTCCTGAACGAGAATCCGGAGCTGCTGGTGTCGATCGATGGGCACACCGACAGCAAAGGCAGTGACAGCTACAATGAAAGACTGTCACGCGCCCGGGCCAAGGCCGTTCAAGACTACTTTGTCGACAATGGCGTCAAATCCGATCGTTTGGTATTTCGCGGTTTTGGCGAAGCCCGCCCGGTAGCGCCGAACACCTTTGAAGACGGCACCGACAACCCGGAAGGGCGTTTTGAGAACCGTCGCGTTGAGTTGAATGTGCTCGACATGGAAGCCTTTAACAGTGCCAAGGCAGAAATCGCCGAGCGCGAAGCCGAGCGTCAGGCCGAGATGGCCCGCCGCGAAGCAGCCCGCGCTAAAGCCGCTGCAGAGCGCGCCGAACGAGAGGCCGAAGAAGCTGAAGAGGCCGCCGAGGAAGAAGCTGAGCAGGCTGAAGAATCGGCTGAAGAGAGCGGTTCTGACAGCGAATTTGACGCCTCCGAGTACCTTGATTTCACCTCTGAAACCGACAGCGCTTCCGACGAAGAGTCCAGTGAGGCGGAAGGCAGCAATTCTGTAAATGAGGCATCCTCAGGCACCAGTGAAGCCAGTGCCGATGAATCCCAGGAAAGCGCAGAAGAGTCGGACTCCAGCGAAAGCAGCTCAGAGTTCAATGAAGAGGAATACCTCGACTTTCTTGAGACTTACGACGAATCACAATAATGAGTCTCGCGACTGAAGTCAGGGGGCCTGACTTCAGTCGGAAACGGACATAACCATTTACGGATATCTTTAGGAAACGACTATGGCAATCGATTTACCACCCGCGGTACCACCAACATTAGTCAATGCGAGTGCGATTTCCGAATTCGCAAGCTCTGCCTCTCCCTACGTCGGCAAGGTGGGTAGTTTTGAGCTCCGTGTGACCGGTAGTCACCATTTGAGCAACGGCGAGCTGGACCAGATTTTCAGTGCTGCCAAGTCACCCGATCAGGCCATCCTGCTGATAAGCTCGGCGACGAATCGAAAAGGCCATTTATTGGTGAATACACTGTATTCGCGCGATGGTGCCGTGGTTTATGTTCACGCCCTGCAGGCGAGAGTGGGCGACGTAAGCGGTGATGAGACCATTACCGGCTTCTTCGATGGTCTGGAAGGTGAACCCGATCTCAAGCGCAGCGAATTTGATCGCGCCCGCGTTATGGCTGATGTGAAGTCGAGACGCATCGGCGTTGATTACAGTGTCAGCTACGAGGTTTCCGAGAGTGATCCCGGCGTGGTGGGCATGGTGTTCGCTGGCGAGCCGCGTGAAGACGCGGACCGAACCGACCTCAGCCTGAAGCTCAGCAATGAAGGCAGCCGCTTTGCCGGCCGCTACTATGGTGATGTCGGTCTTTCCCATAACACCATGGGCGGTACCTCAATGTCGCTGGATTACCAGACTGCGATTCCGGAGTGGGGAGAGTCTCGCGAGGGTGACGACTACGATCAGATATCCCTTTCCCTGAGTCGTCCGTTCAGCTTCGGTCTGTATGGGATTCGTGCCAGTCAGGCTGAATATACCCAGGACTTCCGCGAATCCGTGCCGGGTGGCTGTACCGGCGTGGTGATTATGGGTGCCTGTGTGGGTGCATCAACGCCTCCGACCACCGTAACCAGCGTTTTCGATGCTGAGATTCAGCGTATTGCCCTGACCGGTGAGCAGGTGTTGAGCAGCGATATCGATCGTCGTCTCAGCCTGACTCAGGAAGTTGAAACCGTCGATTCTCAGATAGAGGACGAGGCCGGTAACGCCCTTCAGGATGAGGCTTACACCACCGTTGAAGTCGGCGCCAAATATCAGCGTCAGCACCGTCTGCAGTCGAAAAATATGCTCAACTACACGCTGGCTTTTTCAGCGAAAGGTGGTGTTAGCGACGACGGCGGTACCTTGGAAAGCACGCCTAATATGGCGGGCGTTGCCGTCGGCAAGCGGGTAGGAGACTTCCTGGTTTACAATCCGCGTATCGCTGTGCAGTGGAACAATCTGAAGCGTACCACGGTGGATTTCGATCTGGCAGCGCAAGTAGCCAATGACCAGCTGCCGCAACAACAGCAGTGGGTTCTTGGTGGTGTAAACAGCATTTCATCGCACCTGCCGGGCACGCTGGTTGGGGACTCTGGTGTGTTCACCCGCCTGGGACTGAACCACAAGCTGGTTAAAATCGACAGCTTTAACCTGACCGCAGGCGTTTTTGCCGAGTACGGTGAAGCCAACTTTGAAGATGCCAATGGCAGCGGTAACGACACCATCGCTATTTCGGATATCGGTGTGCGCGTGGCTGCTAACTATGAGGATGATCTGGAGGTTGCCCTGGTAATCGCTAATTCAATCTCCGAAAAGAACCTCTCGGATGACTACCTGGAAGCGACTGAGGCAGATGTCTTTGCCAGCATTAAGTTTATCTTCTAACTCTTTGATGCAGAAATAAAAACGCGGCTTGATGCCGCGTTTTTTTATGCCTGAAATTCTTGCGGGCCGTGACGTCCGGGCAAAAAAAACCGCCGCAGCCTAAAGGCTGCAGCGGTTTTTCGACGAGGGGACGTGTTACATATTGGGGTAGTTTGGACCGCCAAAGCCCTCGGGGGTAACCCACACAATATTTTGTGCCGGATCTTTGATGTCGCAGGTTTTGCAGTGAACGCAGTTCTGACCGTTGATCTGAAAGCGCTTGCTTCCGTCCTCGTTCTCAACCACTTCGTAAACGCCGGCGGGGCAGTAACGCTGGGCTGGCTCGTCGTAGGTGGGCAGGTTGTCGCGAATCGGCAGGGCCGGATCCTTGAGCGTCAGGTGACAGGGCTGGTCTTCCTCGTGGTTCGTGTTGGAGAGGAAAACAGACGCGAGGCGATCAAAGGTGACCTTGCCATCGGGTTTGGGGTAAGTGATTTTCTTGGACTCTGCTGCAGGCTTCATGGCTGCATGGTCGGCTTTCTTGTCCTCAAAGGTCCAGGGCAGGCTGCCATTGAAGATATTGATATCGACAAAAGAGTAGGCTGAGCCCACCAGGTTGCCCCATTTGTGCTGGGCCGGTCCAAAGTTGCGCTGCTGGTAGAGCTCTTTGTACAGCCAAGAGCTGTTGAAGGCTTCCGTGTACTCGGTCAGGTCGTCGCTGGCGCGCTCCTGCTCGGTAATGGCCTTGTGAACGGCTTCAGCGGCCAGCATGCCAGATTTCATGGCGGTGTGGCTGCCCTTGATCTTGGCAAAGTTCAAGGTGCCGGCATCGCAGCCGATCAGCAGGCCGCCCGGGAAGGTCATTTTCGGCAGGGATTGCAGACCGCCCTTGGAAATGGCACGCGCACCGTAAGAAATTCGCTCGCCGCCTTCCAGGAAGTCTTTGATCACCGGGTGGGTTTTGAAGCGGTTGAACTCTTCAAAGGGGCTCAGGTAGGGGTTGTCGTAGCAGAGATCTGTAATCAGTCCCAGTGCAACCTGATCGTCTTCAATGTGGTAGAGGAAGCCGCCGCCAAAGGCGCCATTCTCAGACAGGGGCCAGCCAGTGGAGTGGACCACTTTGCCTTGAGAGTGCTTCTCCGGGTTGATCTTCCAGAGCTCTTTGATGCCGATGCCGTAGTGCTGGGGGTCTTTGCCCTCGGCCAGGTTGAATTTTTCGATCAGTTGCTTGCCAAGATGGCCGCGGCAGCCTTCGGAAAAGAGGGTGTATTTGGCGTGGAGCTCCATGCCGGGCATGTAGGAGTCTTTCTGGGAGCCGTCGGCAGCAATGCCCATATCGCCGGTCGCAATGCCTTTGACGCTGCCATCTTCGTTGTAAAGTATCTCAGCCGCGGCAAAGCCGGGGTAGATCTCCGCGCCCATGCCTTCGGCCTGTTCAGCCAACCAGCGGCACAGGTTGCCGAGGCTGATGATATAGTTGCCTTCATTGTGCATGGTTTTGGGAACCGCGAAGCCTGGCACTTTGATAGCCTTTTCTTCGCTGGTCATGTAGTAAATGTCGTCGCCTGTGACTTCGGTGTGCAGCGGCGCGCCTTGCTCTTTCCAGTCGGGGAAGAGTTCATTCAGGGCGGTGGGCTCGAAAACGGCACCGGAGAGGATGTGCGCACCGACCTCGGAGCCTTTTTCAACCACGCAAACGCTGATGTCTTTGCCGGTACTCTCACTCAATTGGCGGATCTTGCAGGCAGCGGACAGGCCTGCGGGGCCTGCACCTACGATCAGTACGTCAAATTCCATTGATTCGCGTTCCACGATTGAACTCCTCTTCTGAATCAGTAAACACAGCCAAATCAAAGGGAAAGCTGTGTTTGGAAGGCCGCAGAGTATACTGACTGAGCCAAAAAAACGCTACCGTTCCCGGAGGCTTGGTTGCTCGTTCCATCCCAAGCATAAGATCGCCAGCCGATGGCAAATAGTCCAAACAGGTCAAGGTTTTAGGCAATTTGTGCGGGTTTGCGGCGGGGTGCCGGAAATTTGTCCCGGATGGCGCACGAATAAAGGTTATAAATCCGCTAAATGCTTGTGTTTTATTGACCTTACGGGCGAGAAACGTCAAGATACCCCCCGATTTTTACGGGGTGTCAGCAGGCCTTTTCGGCTCGTGGCATCACTTTTTCACCTTGATGAACAGAAAATGGGGAATCCATGAAGGTTCTTGTCGCTGTCAAACGTGTCGTTGACTACAACGTCAAGGTTAGACCCAAGTCCGATGGCTCTGGTCCTGACCTGAACAACGTTAAAAT